>JANTGU010000135.1 GCA_024762735.1 Bacteroidales bacterium
CAACGGGATACCCTCGCCGTTGAGGGCGCGCTCACGTACTTCGGAAGAGACAAACCCCGGGTAGATCATGGTAACGGCTACCCCTTTTTCTTTTAACTCGATGCGCAGACTGTCGAAAAACCCGGCCATGGCATGTTTGCTGGCAGCATAGATACTCCGGGTGGGAATGCCGGTTTTGCCGGTAAGGCTCGAAACCCCAACAATTTGCCCCTTCGATTTAACCAGATAGGGCAAAGCATAATGCGTGAGGTACATGCTCCCGAAAAAGTTAACCTGCATAATCTGCTCCAGTGCCTCCAGGTTGGTAACTTTTTCAAACTCGGCCCACATGGTTATGCCGGCGTTGTTGACCAAAATGTCAATTCCACCAAAGGACTTTACAGCATCCTCAACAATTTTTTTGCATGCTTTTTTATCGGCTACATCAGCAGCCACGACCACTACTTCCGATCCTCGTGCACGACATTGGTTGGCAACTTCATCAAGCCGCTGCTTGTTTCGGGCAGCAATGACCAGTTTTGTATTTTTTTCGGCAAGCCTAATGGCCAGCTCTTTACCTATTCCCGAAGAAGCCCCGGTAACAATAATGGTTTTGTTTGTAAACATGATTCGTGTTCAAATAAATGAAATTGATAAAGCACCGCAAGGTATCATTTTTTACTTGTTGTTGCAAGCATGATGATAAAACAATGATAAAATGAATGATTGTTATTGTGCTATATAAGTGATATTGATTAGCTTTGCCTTGAAATGATTCAAATTAATCCTGTCAAAGAACACCAGTGGGTAAAACAGTTGTTATAAAATTTCTTTTTGCTTTCGTCCTACTCATTGGAATGGGCTTTGCCAGGGGTGCCACACCCGAGTCACCCGATTCTTTGTTGTTGCGCTATCAATTCGCCCGTGATGATTCGGTAAAAAATATATCGCTGCGAGCACTGGTCGATTACTGGAAAAATAAAAATTTTGATTCATGCATCGTGTACGCGGGTAAATTGGTTGACCTGGCAAAAAAAACAAATCAACCTCACCACGCCTATAAGGGTCTGTTCTGGTTGGCCAATGCTTATGCGGCCACAGGCAAAAACGATTCAGCCTCTTTTTATGCTTTTCAGGGTATTAAGATGTATCAAAATGACACTTCCAGAAAGGGAAAATATTATTGCTGCAGTTTTAACATGATGCTGGGAGAGCAATACCGTGCCTTGTCGCAGTTTGATAACGCGCTACCTTTCTTTCATAAATCGATGGAGTTGGCTGAAGAGAACAATTTTTCCGGCCAGCTGGCAAATGTTACCAATAGGTTGGCAGCCACCTATTTTGAGTTGAAAAATAAGCCTGAAGCGCTTAGGTGGGCCGACTCATCACTCTATTTATCCATACTGCAAAATAACATCACGCTTCAGATTAATAATCTTTTAATTAAGGCTGCCATTGAGCGCGATAACGGGAACTATCGGCTGGCACTACAAAGTTTTTTAAAAGTACTTGATTTCCAGCAAAGCCAGGATGATCCTATGGGGTTGCCACCGATACTTAATAATATTGCCACCACGTACAGCTATTTAAATGATTGTAACAATGCCATCAAATATGCACAGCAATCCTATGCAATTGCTGAAAAAAATCATCAGATAACCTATAGCGTGGTAGCGTTGGATTTGCTGGCAAAATGTTATGCGCTAACAGGTCAATATAAAGAAGCCTATCGCTACTCGCGTTTATACGAAGAAACCCGGCATCAAATATTTAACGAGGAGCGTGATGCCCAAATCAATACCCTTAGTGCTAAATATAAGTCAGAAGAAAAAGACAAGCTGATTGCCATTCAAAAACTGGATATCGAAAAACAAACCAACGCGCTGAAGCGAAACAATATATTACTTATTGCCTCTCTGATTATTCTTGTTTTGATTATAACGTTTTTAGCCAACCGTATCATCATGAACCGAAAGTTGCGTAAAGCGCATGAACTTCAAAAGCAGCAAACCGAACTTATTAAAGCCCAAAAGGATGAAATAGAGCACTATGCCGAGGAGATGAAATCAACCTATGAACAGTTGCAAAAGCTGGACAAGCACAAACAAGCCATGACCAACATGATTGTCCACGATTTAAAGAGCCCCATCAGCGTGCTGTCCGACATCGATATGTTTGGTAGCGAAGAAGAAAAGCGTCCTGTTATTAAGGCCATCAGCAGCCAGATGATGAATCTTGTGCTAAATATGCTGGATGTGAGTAAAGCCGAAGAAGGTGAGATGCAGTTGGCAAAAACGGAAATAAACCTTTTTGAGCTTGTGAACAGGGTAATTGAAGAGGCTGACTATTTTATCAAAGATAAAAACATACATATTGTAAACAAAATCAACCCTTTTTATTTTATCAAAGCTGACAGAGATATTACTAAACGGATTTTGAATAATTTACTGGGGAACGCCATTAAGTTCTCTTATTCGAACAGTAAAATAATTTTTGATACCATGGTGGCTGATAATGGCAACCTCTTGTTGTCGATTCGGGATTTTGGCGTAGGCATTGCCATCGAGCATCAGGAATTGATTTTCGAACGTTTTAAGCAGTTTCATAAAAGTAATTCGGGTAATATTAAGTCAACAGGTTTAGGGCTGGCCTTTTGTAAGATGGCTGCCAATGCGCATGGCTGGGAGATCAAGGTTGAATCGGAGCCGGGTAAAGGGGCAACATTTTCTTTGGAGATTAGCGAGTATATCAATAAAGGGTAAAGCGGGCAAAATATTTCTTTCCTTTTTTTGCTGCTAATACCACCTTTTTCCTATTTTTGAATTTACTTTTAATTTACCCTGCATATTATGAAACAAGCTATAGCCAAAGATAAAAAATTCCATCGTTGCATTATTATCAATTCCACCGCTTATTTTATCATTGCCTACATCTTTGTTGTATTCACTTACAACCTGTTTTCAATTTGGATGTCGTATAACTTTTTCGGGTTCGACGGGGAGTTATATTTTCACGGGTTTACCATGAAAGGCGCACACTGGACAAGAGATAATATTGTCATTATTTTCTTTTTCGGAAATATGATTACCCTTCTTTTTGGTGTTATTTTCGACTGGCTTTACCGTAAACAACGTAAATATAAAAGAGGTATTAAGGTTTTCTTTTTGTGGATTTATGTTATTGCCTACTCGTGGTTTATGGGTAACTTTATTGTTGGTGCCTTGTTTAACTTCGGAATTGGGACGGCGCTGAGAGCCTTCAGAGTTCCTTTCTTTTTAAGAGTTGTGTTGGCAGGCATATCGATTGTATTGCTGGTTTTTATTGGCCATCGGGCGCAAAAAGGCATCAAGGTGTCGGCCAATCTCTATTATAAAAGGTTGGCAAAGTCGGCCATTCCCAAGTTTCTGTTAAACCAGATTGTTTATCCTGCCCTGTTGGGGACATCTCTACTGGTTCTTTACAAAATACCCAATATTGGCGAGTATCATTATTTTGACTGGATGGTGCTGGGGGCCGTGCTGTTTTACATGCTCGGGTTGTTTATTTGGCAGAAAAATCAAAATTCCATTACCTTTAAAAACAGGGGTGCCAGGGACGACAGCGACGAAAACGATTATCATGTAAAGAATAAATCCTGTAAAGTTCAGGTAGTTGCCGTGGTGCTTGCTTTAGCCATTCTTTTATCGATGCGGATTGGTTTGAACGAACCGCTCATGTTTTTACATCCCTAAACATCTGAAATAAAAAAACCACCAACCTATAAAAGATCAGTGGTTAAAATGTTGTCCCACCAGGGCTCGAACCTGAACCGGCAGAACCAAAATCTGCAGTGCTACCATTACACCATGGGACATTCCATTTTTGGAGGTGCAAAAATAGTACATTTTTGATTGGTTGCAAAAATATCTTGAAAAAATTATTTTAACATTTTATTTAATTCCAGGCTAGCTTAAAATTCTTATTTTCGCCTTTTAAAATATTTTAAGCAAAGTTTGTTACCATGGATAACTTTAAGAAGCTCAACAACATTATTGGCTGGGTAATTTTTTTACTTGCCACAGCCGTGTATTTTTTAACCCTGGAACCCACAGCCAGCTGGTGGGATTGTGGCGAATACATTGCCACAGCCTTTAAACTGCAGGTTGGCCATCCGCCCGGAGCGCCTTTCTTTCAGCTTATGGGACGCTTCTTTTCGTTGTTTGCCTTTGGCGATAACAGCAAGGTGGCAGTAATGATTAACCGCATGTCGGGGTTGTCGAGTGGCGCGACCATCATGTTTTTGTTTTGGACCATTACCATGCTGGCCAAAAAACTTTATGTTAAAAATCCCGGTGATCAACTTACCAAAGGACAAGGCTGGGCTGTTCTAGGTGCCGGTATTGTGGGCTCGTTGGCCTATACTTTTACCGATTCCTTTTGGTTTTCGGCTGTTGAAGGCGAAGTTTATGCCATGTCATCGTTGTTTACCGCCATCGTTTTTTGGGCCATCCTGCGTTGGGAGCAGGTAGCCGACGAACGTCATGGTTACCGCTGGATTTTGCTGATTGCTTATTTGATAGGGCTTTCCATCGGGGTACACCTTTTAAACTTGTTGGCTATTCCGGCCATTGTTTATGTCTATTATTTTAAAAAGTACAAGGTTACCACCAAAGGGTTTGTCATAACAGGATTGTTGTCTATCGTTATCCTGGCGGTAATCATGTATATCATCATCCCTTACACCGTGAACCTTGCCGGAAAGTTTGAGCTCTTTTTTGTTAACAGCATTGGATTGCCCTTTAACAGTGGAACCATCATATACTTTTTAGTACTCACCGGTGTCATTACCTGGGGATTACTTTACTCCTACAAAAAAAGAAACCATGCTTTAAACACGGCCTTGCTGGCCTTGATATTGATGGTTATCGGTTACTCTTCCTTTTTTATATTAATTATCAGGGCTAACGCCGATACACCCATCAACGAGAATGACCCCAAGGATGCCATTAGCATGCTATCGTATTTAAACCGCGAGCAATATGGTACTTATCCTATCTTTTACGGGCAGTATTATAATGCTCCGGTTATTGACCACGAGGATGGAACCCCGGTTTACATGAAAGATAAAAAGACAGGTAAGTATGTTATTAAAGATGACCGTAAAGGAACGGTTCCTGTTTACGACCCGAGGTTTGAAACCTTCTTTCCCCGCATGTGGAGCAACTCCAAGCCCGGTCATATCAAGTATTACAAAAAATATGGCGATATTAAGGGAGTCCCCGTCAGGGTAACAAAATCTGATGGTTCTTCTGAAATTCTGTATAAGCCCACCTTTGGTGAAAACCTGCGATTCTTCTTCACCTATCAGCTGAATCACATGTTTATCCGTTACTTTATGTGGAATTTTGTGGGGCGTCAAAACAACATTGAAAGCCAGGGTGAAATCGACCATGGTAACTGGATTAGTGGTATATCGTTTATTGATAACTGGCGGCTGGGCGACCAGGATAACCTGCCGCCAAGTATGCAAAACCCGGCCCGGACACGGTTTTACTTTCTGCCGTTACTGTTGGGATTGCTTGGGCTTTTCTATCATTGGAATAAAAGCAGACGTGATACGTGGGTGGTATTATTGCTGTTCATCATGACCGGCCTGGCCATTATCGTTTACCTTAATCAGCCACCGCTGCAGCCTCGTGAACGTGACTATGCCTATGCCGGTGCTTTTTACGCTTTTGCCATTTGGATAGGGTTTGGTGTGCTGGCATTGTGGGAGTCGGCTCGCAAATACATTAAAAGCAGCCCGGTGGCAGCCATGGTGGTAACGCTTATAAGTCTCCTGCTTGTTCCCGGAATCATGGCCAAAGAGGGATGGAAATCACACGACCGTTCGGGCAAATACGCGGCGAGAGATTTTGCCGTGATGTACCTTGAATCGTGTGAACCCAATGCCATCTTGTTTACCAACGGTGATAACGACACCTTCCCCTTATGGTATGCCCAGGAGGTTGAGGGTATTAGAACCGATGTGCGTGTGGTGAACTACATGTTGGCATCCGGTGACTGGTACGTTACTCAGATGGCTCGAAAAGTTTATGATTCCGATAAACTGCCGCTTACCATTCCGCGCTCCAAATACCGTTTGGGAAAATTCAACTACCTGCCAGTGCTTGACAGATACAAGGGAGCTGAGTTGAAAGATGTGGTAGGCTTTGTTAATAGCGATGACCGCCGCACCCAGGTGCCCATCCAGGGGGGAGAGTATATCAATTTTATACCTTCCCAAAACATTACTTTAACCATCGATAAAAAAGCAGCGGTTGCAACCGGCACAGTCAGCCAGGCTGATGCCGGCAGAATTCCCGATAAAATTAACTGGACCATTACGCAAAGCGGGATATTCAGGAATGATATGTTATTGCTTGACCTGGTGGC
>JANTGU010000136.1 GCA_024762735.1 Bacteroidales bacterium
CAGGCCATTTCATAATTTTACCGACATGGGTGCTTACGAGTGTCAGGATCCAACCATTTCGGTAGAAGAAATTAGTGCAGAAAGCACTGTAGTATATCCTAATCCTGCCGACAAGGTGGTTTACCTTAAAACATCCTACGATAATCCAATCGTAAAGTTGGAAATATTCAGCATCAATGGCACAAGGGTCAATCAAGCCGGCCATTTTTCTGCTGTAGATGTATCAGCCCTTCCCAACGGAATATACCGTATCAAGGCAACTTATCGAAAAGGTGAAAAAACCATCCCGTTAGTGGTACTGCATGAATAGTAGCATAAAAAATATCATTCCCCGGAAGCTTGGCTATCGGCTTAAAAATATAAGGTCGGTGGTAAGGGGATATGTTTATAAAGGAGATCAATATTATTGCCCCATCTGCCGACAAGGCTTTAAAACCATGCTACCCGGTGGATTTGATTTGCCTGTGATTAAAGAAAAGGAGATTGTAGGGGGCGGTTATCGTCAAAACAACATCTGTCCTCGTTGCCAAAGCACCGACCGCGACCGGCTTGTATATCTTTACCTTAAGGAGAAGACTACTTTTTTTACGGCACCCCAACAGGTGTTGCACGTGGCGCCGGAACAATCTTTATTCCGGGTGTTTTCGAAACTACCCAACCTTACCTACACGGCAGGAACCAAATATCAGGAAGGTTTTTATTACAGCGACGAACTTCCGGTGATTGATTTAAGGGCTCTTTCGTACAACGACAATACTTTTGATTTCGTGATTGCCAACCACGTGCTGGAACATATCAAAGAAGAGAAGAAGGTGCTACGAGAGATTTTCAGGGTGTTGAAACCGGGAGGCAACGCTATCCTTCAGGTTCCCATTGCCAACAAACTAAAACAGACATTTGAAGATATCACCATTGTGACAAAAAGCGATCGGGAGAGATATTACGGGCAGTTTGATCATGTAAGGCTGTATGGCACCGACTATCCTGAACGTTTAGCTTCTGCCGGGTTTGTGGTAACCAAAACAAAACCCGGGGAGGATGCATGGCCGATGCCGACAGTTAAAAAATTCGCGTTAAACAGTGATGAATATCTTTACATTGCCCAAAAACCACCGATAAAGCTATGATTTCAATTAGGAGATATGGCCTGTTACTATTGGTAGCCCTGTCGCTTTTGTCAGGAACAAAATCGAATGCCAACACCTTAAACATCGATTCATGCCTGTTGGTTTTTGATAACAATATTCAAACAGTGCTATCCGGCTCCCCCGACAGCTATAGCTTGGGGCAGATTGACAAGCTCATCACGCTAACACGTTGTTTTAATCAACTTAGCCTGCCTACTGTTACCCTGGCTTTGCTTACTGATGAGCGTTTTGCCCCCGAGATGAACAGGGTTTCTACCAATCAAAAAATAACCCTTTACCGCATCATGGCTCGTGCTTACAGGCAGAACCAGGATTTTAACCATACTGAAGTGTATTATAAAAAACTGTTGAGCTATTATACTGATGTTGATAACCAGGATAGCGTGATTGCCCTTAGCTTTAAACTGGCTGATCTGTTTTTGGAAGAAAACAAGCCGGAGAAGGCCGCCCTCTATTTTCTTCTTATTCACAAAATAGTCGACAACCAACCTGATGCCATTGCTAATCATAGTAAACTACTCTATCGTGAAGCCAAAGCTGCCCGATTGCAAGGCCAATACTCAAAAGCCATCGCGTTGCATCAGCTTGCCCTTCAAAATGCAGACACGATGGCCAGACGGGTTTATTTGCAGCACCAAATGGCATTGGCTTCGCTATATGTTACGGTAAATAAAACCGACTCTTCCGAGTTGTTGCTAAAAGCCATCGGGAGCGATTCGGTGCTTCTTCTGCGCGAATGGTACCTGACCAAATCAACCATGTACAGGGTAAAAAACGATTTTAAGTCAGCTTCACTTTACTTCACTTTGTTCATTAACGAAACCAACAGGCAAAACAATATTATCGAGCAATACAGAAAAAAGATGCTGGCAGGCAACAGTACTTTTTCCAATCTTATTGCCACCATTCAACCGGAAAAGCAAGACAGCTTTTTTAGTTGGGGAGTCTCGCTTCTGGGCATCCTGTTCCTTGCTGTCGTGTTGATCATCCTGCTATTGATCATCTTTTCACAACGGAAACAACTCAACAAGCGCAAGCGTGAGTTGTTAAATATAGAATCCGCCAAGAACAAGTTGTTAATAGATGGAAAGAAGCTTCTTGATAAAGAAGAGGATGGCGTTAACATACGTTTAACACTTATTGAAAAAGAGATGGAAGAAAAGAATCAAGCCATCCAAAAGCTAAAAAAGCAGATTGAACAGACCCGGAGCCTCAAGAGAAAACAGGACAAAGCCAACCTGGAAGTTAATTTTCAGGTTCGTTCGCTTTTATCGAGTGTGATTGGATTGTCGAGTATTTTTAAAACTGAGTTTGCCAAGGCAAAAAACACACAGCTATATAAATACGCTGATATCATTGAAGAAAATGCTTCCATGCTCCTGAACATCATCGACGCCTATCACGAATATACCAGCCTTGACTCGGGAAAAGTAACCAGTACCATCAGCAAGGTAAATGCTGTTTCCATAATTGAAGAAGTTGTTGCCGACCTTGAGGAGTTGGCCGGGCAAAAAGCAGCGAAGTTGGTTTTTAATGCAAAAAAAACGCCTTTGTTGTTGGCCGATGAAGCCATTTTAAAAAAGATTGTTACCCTGGCAACCCAGGTAGGGCTTAACAACACCAACCGAGGGTTTGTCATTATTGACATAGACCTGATAAAGAAGAACAAGTTTTGCACGATTAAAATTCAGAATACCGGCCACGGTTTTGATCCCGCGTACATTACTGAGATAGTAAAGCCTTTTAACCGCGAAGGTTTAAACTATATCCCCGGGTTTATAGGGACCGGCATGGAATACCCGCTTATTGCCCGTCTGGCCGAACTGATGAAAGGAGAAATTTCTGTGGAGTCGGGTATCGAACAAGGCATTACCTTTACCCTCACGTTGCCGGCAACCGATGTTTACGAAACCCTCATTGAGGCAAAACCTACTGATAAAAAAGAGGAAGAAAAAGAGACCATCCCCTGGAAAGGACTTAAAGTTTTAGTGGTGGAGGATGATGTTATGAACCGTCTCCTATTTACTAAAATTCTTAAAGAGGCCTCGACCCTGGTGATTGCTGAAGATGGAGAAAAAGCCATGGAAACAGTGGGTGATTTTTTTAGGAATGACGAAGTTTTTGACCTGATACTAATGGACATTAACTTACCTCTTCCCTGGGACGGAGTCAAACTGAAAGATAAAATCAAAGAGCTGTTTATGCCTTACAAGACGAAGCCGTTTATTGCTCAAACAGCCTACGCCATGCAGGGCGATCGTGAAAAGTTTTTGTCGAAGGGATTTGATGAATACATCTCGAAACCCATTATTAAAAAAGAGTTGATTCGCGTGGTCAACATTGCCTTAGAGCATTTTCAGTAATAAGTTACTTCGTGATATCTTCCAGCGTCAGTTCAATAATCAACGGGGAATAGGGAGGAATGTTATAAGCTCTTTTTTCAACCCCTTTGTAGCCAAGGCTTGATGGAATAACCAGTTTTGCTTTACCCGATTTCCGCATCATGGGCAAGGCCTCTTCCCAACCGGGGATGACGGTTCCGGCACCGAGTACAAATTTAAAGGGGCGCCCGTCGTCGAGGGTAGAGAAAAGTTTTTCATCATTTAAGTTGAATAGTGTATAGTGTACCGATAGCGTGTTGCCTTTTTCCGGATGAGGGCCACTCCCCTCCTTTTCTGAAATAAAATACAACCCATCATCCGTAGGTTTAACGGTGATGTTGTGTTTTTTAATATAGGCGGCAATTTTAGCAGGTTCTGCCTTTTTAAGGGCTTCTTTCTCTTTTTCCTTTTTCTGCGCCTGGTCTTTTCTTATCTTTTGTACCTCCTCCTTGGTTTTCAGTTTATCAAGCTTGATTTCGTAAATAATGGTAGCAAACGGGGGTACTGCACCTCCTTTTCCATCTTGCCCGATGCCAATATCGGAAGGAACGATGAGTTGGGCTTTCTCGCCTTCGTGCATCAAGCCCAGCCCCTGCATCAGCCCGGGGGTGTCAAATGATTTTCCGTACTCGATAAAAAGGGGGTCTTTGCCAAAATTATTGTACAATTCGTAGTCCACGCCGATGGCAGTCACCTTCATAAATACCTGGCACATTTCCCCTTTTTGCGGTTGACGTCCATAACCTTTTTGAAGCGTGGTATAAATTAATCCCGATTCCAGGGGTTTGGTGGTGATGTTATTTTCTTTCACGTAGTCGGATAACAGCTTAAACTGTTTCACCTTTTCACGTTGCAGCTTTTGGTTTTCCGCTTTTTTGTATTGACTTTGGGTTTGAACACTCAGTAACTTCACGTCAAAATACATTGGTTCGCCCGGCGTAACATACTCGGGCAGCTTTTTCAGGTTGGCCGTTTTGTAAAAAAATGAATCGGCTACCACAGCAAAAGTAAACGAATCGCCCGGTGCCATGAGTTTGATTCCTTCATAGATATCCCCCTGAAACATGGGCTTAATGACCGGAAAAGCAAATTTTCCCTCCAGTTCCTTGCTGTCGAAAAGTGTGGTGTCTTTCAGGTAATAACGCATTTTTACCGTTACATAATTATTTAATCTTGCCCTGGCAGTATCGTTGCCATGGATGTGGGATTGATACCAGACATTGTTTTGCCCCTTGGTAAATCCTTCAAACTTTCCATGCTGCTTGCAGGAAACTACCAACAAACCAATCGCGACCACAGAAAAAAACAGTTTTTTTAACATCATGCAATTTTTAAAGAAACCAACAATCAAAACAGGCTGCCTGACGAAATCAGACAGCCCATGAAATATACTTTTTTTTCAAAATATCTATTTACCGCTTGTAAAGTCGATTAACTCTACATCAAACACCAAGGGGGCGTAAGGAGGAATGACACCACCGGCACCTCGCGGACCGTAAGCCAGCTTGGAGGGGATAATTAACTTGGCTTTCGAGCCTTTGTTTAAGGCAGCAATACCTTCGTCCCAGCCTTTAATTACGCGGCCTTCACCCAGTTCAAACTCGAATGGTTTGCCCCTGTCAACCGAGCTGTCGAATTTGGTTCCATCCAGCAGGTATCCTGTGTAATGAACAGTTACTTTATCACCTTTTTGTGGTTTGGGACCATTTCCTTTTTTAGTAACCACAATAAACAATGAGTCAGCAGTAGGTGCCACGGTTATGTTGTTATCGGTTAAATACTTTTGCAGTTTGCCTGCTTCTTCCGCTTTATTTTTCAACATCTCTTCCTGTTGTTTCCTTTGTGCTTCCTGTTCTTCTTTCATTTTATCCTCTTTCGAAGTAACACTAACCAGTTTAACATCAAACAAAATAGTGTCCACGTCTTTTAAGTTTTCAGGAACCTGACGAAATCTGAATAGCTTCTGGAATACTGAATCGGCATTGCATGCAAAAGTTGCACTATCGCCCACATGCATCAACCCCAAACCTTCATAAATATCAGCCTGATGAACCGATGCAACCATGGGTAACTCCATGGGCTTTGGCAGTTTGCTGCTGTTAAACAAAACTGAGTCAGGTGTACGATAAATCATTTCAACGGTAACGTAATCGCCTTCAGCAGGGACGTTTCCTTCTTTGTTTTGCTCGTAGAACTTATATTTAAGTCCGTCTTTAGTTGTTTGCCATTTGCCTGTTTTGGCATTGCTGCAAGAGGTGAAAACAGTTGCAGACATCATTAAAGCTGCAAACCATAAAATCAAATTGTTTTTCATTTTATAAACATTTTATTTGTTGGAGGATGGGTAACCAACCGGCCACGTCATCCAAAATTAATTTACATCCAATACTTCTAGTGAATAAATTACAATTGCCCGGGGTGGAATCTTATCACCGTCACCCTTTAGGCCATAGGCCAAAAAGGAGGGGATAATTACATTGGCTTTATCTCCTTTATGAAGATGCATAAGCGCCTCTTCAAGACCGGTTTCAACACCCCCGTGCCCTACCTCAAACACCTTGGGGCCAAGTTTTACCGAAGAATAAACCATCTTTCCATTAATTAAAAACGTGTTGTATTTCAAAGCAACACGATCGCCTTTTTTAATAGCCCGGCCTTTACCCTGTTTCACAATTTCGTAGCGCAAGCCCGAACCTGTTGTTTGCATATCCCAATGGTGGCGACGCACGTAATCATCAATCTCCTGATTTTCCACCTTTAAAAGATAGCGATTTACCTTTTCCAGCGATTTCTGCGGGCTTTTTTGAACCTCTTTCGGTTTTTTGGCAACATATCCTGTAGGTTTATTGTTGTTACACGAAA
>JANTGU010000137.1 GCA_024762735.1 Bacteroidales bacterium
CGGTCATCCTGTGGCGGCTTTGAGTGCCGAAAACGGTTTTTACCTGATGGTGCGTGTGCCCGACGACCTGACCATTAGCGGTGTAGTGATGGGAGATAAATCCTACGATGCCGTTTCGCTGAACAGTACATTCCACGGCCTGTCAGAATACAAGGTCTATACCAACGAAGCCGGCATGACAACGGGCAACCGGGAAACTGTCGATGTTATCGTATTTGACGGCACCGGTATTTTGCTACCATTTGATGCAGTCCTCAACCGCGATGGTGCAAGTTATGTGCTGTTGGTTGATGGCGAAAAAGCCGTTGCCAAACCGGTTTCCATTTTGCAAAGTGGCGAGGAGGGAATCGTTATTGGCGACAATGAACTGGCCGGAAAAGAAATTGTTGTTGCCAAACAGGACATCCTGCTTAAACTGCTGGGTGGTGCTTCACTTAAAGTAAAGGAGGGATAAATCATGTTTACTTATTTTTATAAACGGCCTTACCTGCTGTATGCCTTAATTGGCGGATTCTTCATCATGGGAATTGTGGCTTTGGTCGTACTACCGAAAAACCTCTTCCCTGATGCCAACCCTGCACAGGTGATTGTCATCACCAAAGTACCCGGCGCTACGGCACAAGTGGCAGCCAATACGGTTTCAAAACCCATCGAACAAGAAGTTTCCCGTTTGGGCCTGGTGACCGATATCAGTTCCATTAATGTGGCTAACTTCTCCATCGTTAAAGCAGAATTCGACTATAAAAAAAGTTTGAATGCAGCCGCTGTTGATGTGGCGAATGCCTTGTCGATTGCCAAAGGAAAACTTCCTGCCAATGTCAATCCGGCCATCTACACCGCCGGCGATTTTACCCTGCCTGTCGATGTGATTTCCCTGTCGCCCAAAGGCAACGATATGGATTTGGCCGACATCCGGAAAATCTCTGAAAGCTTTATCAAACCCTATTTGCTGGGTAACCCGCAAATCGGTAATGTGGAAGTTTTTGGTGGCTACGAAAGTGCCATTAATATCGAAGTTGACCCCTTTAAGGCCAAGCGATACGGTATCGAGTTTGACAAGATTGCCATGGCGCTTAAAACATTGAACAGGGATATCCCCATCGGGTTTGTGAAAGGGGATGATCACTTTTACACCATCACTTTTTATGGTGAGAAAGATGAAGTGGAACAGATAAAACACATTACCGTGATGCCCAATGTGCGCATTGGCGACATTGCCGACGTAAAATGGAGTTCTGCCAAGCGTACCAGCGGTTACCTCGGCAACGGCAAACCGGCCATCGCTTTGGCCATTCAGCGGGCACCGGGGGGTAGTGTACTCGACGTGAGCAAAGCTGCCAGAAAAGAGATGAAGAACCTGGCCGCCCGTTATCCCAATATCAATTTTGAGATTTCGGACACCCAGCGCGACCTCATCGAGCTGGCCAACGATAATATGCTGGTTGCCCTTCGGGATGCCATTTTCTACACCTTGCTGGTCATCCTTCTTTTCCTTGGAAATTTCCGGGCCATTGCTGCTGCTGCCATTACCATCCCCATGGTCTTTTTCTCGACGATGGCCGTGATCTGGCTGACAGGTGGTGAACTGAATATCGTAATCTACACCGCCATCATCCTTGCCCTGGGCATGCTGACCGATAACGCGGTGGTGGTGTTGGAGAATATAGAACGACACCTGAACGAACTGAAAGAGGATTTGCAAACAGCCATTAAACTAGGCACCAAAGAAGTCATCGGCCCCATCTGGGCAGGAACCATCGCTACTATTTTTGTAGTTTTTCCTTTGATGTTCATCGGCGGATTTCCCGAAAAGATTTTCAAACCCCTGATTTTTACCCTCATCATCGCTTTGCTGATTTCGTTTTTCCTCTCCATTACTTTCATTCCTAAATTACTGGAAGCCTTCTTCAAAAGGGGAACCGGCAAAACCAAAGTAGAATTGTGGTTCGACAATTTGTACAACAAAACAATCGGTCGTTTGGTGGGCCCCTATGTAAATGTCATTAAATTTTCCAACGGCAAACACCGTTTCCTTCGCCGGATAGTCCTTACCGTGGTTGTTGTAATAGTGTTGCTCATCAGCGTGAAGGTGATTATGCCGACCATCGGAAAAGATGCCATGCCACCCATGGATACCGGCATCATCAAGGCGCAGGTGGCTTTCAGTTCCAACGAAACGGTGAACAGCGCCGAAGCCAAATTAAAGCCTTTCCTGCAGTGGGTAAACGAACAGCCCTGGGCGGTACGGAGCTCGGTTGCCTTTGGCAGCGAAGCCGGTGTGCTGAGCCTCGGTAGCGGGAATTTACCTGCCGAAGCCACCATCACCATCAACTGTGTGGACCGTTTCAGCAGAAAGCTGACCATGTGGCAAATAGAAGACACCTTGCGTGATAAAATTGCCAATCTCGAAGGCATCAAAAAAAATGATGTGTACGACTTTGGCGCGACGGCTGTTTCTTCCATTAAAGCTTCGCTCGACGTGCGTTTGAAATCACCTGTGGTGGAAGGCCTGGCCGATAAATCGCACGAAGTGCAGGATGCCATTAAGGACATCAAAGGGCTCACTTCGGTTTCGACAAGCTGGGACAAAGATTTCAGTGAAATTGTACTCGATATTGATGAAAACAAAGCCCTCAGTTACGGCATCACTCCCTTTCAAATTGCGATGCAGATCCCGGTCAAAGGACAAATCGTCGGTTTAAACGCTGACCTGCAATCGATGAATACCCAGTTTGTACGGCTTTACCTGAAAGGGAAATTCAGCAAGAACGAACAGACTTTGCGCCTGCTTCCGATTCACACCAAAATGGGGGACATCCCGCTGGAACAGGTGGCCAAAATCTCGAAGAACCTGACCTATGCCAAAATCGAAAGGGACAAAATGCTGTACAGTGTTGATATCAATGGTTATCGTGCCAACCGACCGATAACCCACCTGACCGATGATGCCGAAACTGCCCTGACAAAAATCAAGGCCGATAATGATGTGATCATCACCCAGGAAGGCGATATCGCCCAGATTGACGACAGCTTCAGCAGAATGATGAAAGCCATCGCTTTGGGCATCCTCATCCTGACCATTGCCTTGATCGCCATTTACAAATCGGTGCGCATGTCGTTGATTATGATCTTGGTACTTCCCCTGTCGATGATTGGTGCTGCCTGGGGAATGCTCCTTTTCCATAAACCGAGCTGCATGCCCAGCATGTTGGGGATTTTGCTGCTGTTCGGTATCATCATCAAAAATGCCGTACTGCTGATTGACTTCTACCAGAAGTACCGCGAAGGCGGGGAGTCACCTTTTGAAAGCGCCATCGAGAGTGTGCGCGTTCGTTTCCGTCCGGTGATGATGACCGCTTTCGGTACCATCGCCGGGATGATCCCCATCGCTTTGGAACAAGCTGTCGGCCTCGAACGCCTGAGCCCGCTGGCCGATGTAGCCATCGGTGGATTGCTGATTGGCACTTTGTTAACACTGATATTCGTTCCCATGTTTGCTTATATGGCCGATGGGACGAAAAAAACGACAAAGATTGCTGTGGGCAGTGATGACGGAGAGTCTCAATAAAAAATGACCTGATCACTGATTATTTAAAATTTTTTTGTGGATTTCCCAGGTCACCATGACCAATAATATGATGAATGCTGCCAATTATCCCGATGCGGAAAAAAACCTCAAGCAAGTGAGGACACTGTACAAAAACGTAATTGAAGCCAAAAAAGCGGCCAGGAATCCTGAATTCGACAAACAGTTTACAACAATTGACAAACTGTACATCGCCTGGGTAAAAGAGCTGGAAAGTCACAAATACCAGGATGCAAACGATACGTTCAACGCTTTCAAGGGCGCCTTTGGAAAAGTCTTTGTGATGTCGTTGATGTAGAATAAGGGGGATTTGCAAATGAGCAGAAGCCGGAGAATTCAAACCGGCTTTTTGCTCAGCAAAATAAAAAGGTTCTACTGCAAACTTTGTGGATAAATAATAATTTTGGGCATGGATTTCACAAAAGATTTTTTCAATTTATTACTGGATTTTGGAGATGAATGGGTCATAACAAAAGTTGAGACTGATCACAGGAAGTTTCATGTTTACTTGTATTTGGATTATATTTCAGATTATTATGAAGATCCTGACACAATGGAAAGAGCCAGTCTTTATGACCATGTTGAACAAAGGGAATGGCGGCATTTGGACATTCTGCAATACAAGTCCTACGTAAGGTGTCGCATACCAAGGGTTAAATGCAAAGATGGCGCTGTAAAGCAAATAGCCCTGGGCTGGGCAGACAAGCATGACCGCCATACTTTTCATTTTGAGATAAGGGTAATAAACCTATTACAAGCGACCAAAAACCAAACCAAGACCGCAGAGTTTATGAACTGTGGTTTTCGTATAGTCAACAGGATACTTCATAGGAGCACAGAAAGGGGCATGCAGCGCAGGGATGTATCAACAGTCCCGTTTGAACATATTAGCATAGACGAGAAATCATTTAAGAAAGGCCATAATTACGTGACTGTGATATCACATCCGCGCAGTGGTGCTGTTTTGGACGTAGGGGAAGGGCGCAACCAGGAATCCGTCAAGCAGTTGCTGTTGAGCACATTCAACGAGCAGCAACGTCAGTCCATCAATACAGTAAGCATGGATATGTGGAAAGCCTACATAAACTCTGCTGAGGAAAACTGTCCCAATGCAGAAATTGTCCACGATAAATTTCACCTGATAGCATACTTGAACAAAAGCATCGACATGGTCAGGCGCAGGGAAGTTAAATACAATGATGCACTTATTGATAGCCGGTATGCAATATTGAAAAATGAAGAAAACCTTACAGAAAAGCAAAGGGAAAAATTTGCCCTAATAAAATCAGCAAACTTTGAGGTTTCAAAAGTATGGCACATAAGAGAAAATTTCAGGGAACTGTTTGGGTTCTGCAATAATGAAAAAGAAGCAGGGCAACTTTTTGTCAGTTGGGCTCAGGATTCTTTTATGAAGGGTATTAAAGAAGTAAACAAAGTTATATTGATGTTCGTTTCGCATTTGAGGGGGGTCGTAAACGCATTGATAAGTAATTTGAACAATGCTATGGCAGAAAGATTAAATGGTAAAATACAAGAAATAAAACTTGTCGGTAGAGGTTATAGAAAGTTTGTCAATTTCAGAAGTGCAATTCTCTTTTTCCATGGCGCTTTAGACCTTTACCCATAAAAATGGTAGTAGAACCTTATTTTCTACGCTTTTTTCTTTTCTTTTTCTTTGGCTTATCACCTTTTTTCGTGTCCTGCTTTTGCGAAGCCTTTGTTTCTTTTACCGCTTTACCGGTAGGCGATATAGTATTTACCAAACCGGTCTGCACCGCTTTCCACGCAATATTGACAAAGCCTTTATACATATCCCTGTCAAAATGCATGGGCACGACCCGCAGTTTGTCATTTTTTCCGGGGTTCGCTTTCCGAACAACTGAATTGGCCAGCCAACTGACAAATTTATTGACCTCTTTCCCTTGTTTTTTAATCACTTCGGTTTCCAATCCATCATACATCATCACCATTTCGCCATCAATATAGTTGCGGTTTGCCCTGGCTTTAAAGGCCACACTGTTAAGTGTTCCTTTCAGAATTTTCATTCCCAGGGCAGGAAACAATGCCGGGTTGAACTTGCTCATGTTGGCCTTACCCAGGGAGCCTGACACGAAGAAGGTGTCAACACGGCTGTTTAAGGGCAATAAAAAATCTACTGTCATCGGGGCTGTATTAAAAAGATTTGCCCGCAGGTGCGCAGTCATTGGTTGACGGGTACTGTCTTTCAGCGAAGTGATGTGGCGGGCCAGCACATCCATATCATTAAGCGTAACCATCAGGTTACCAAATTCTTTTGCCGATTCTTCATGATATTTCAGGTAAGCCCCTTCCGTTTGAACCGTACCGACATACAACGGAAAGTCCATTGTCCGCAAAGCCTGATTGGGGTACTTAGGCCTTAATTCCATATTCCAGGGCTTGCGCTTATCTTTAAATATATCTACATTTAAACCACTTAATTGAACGCTATCAATTATCAACTCCCCATTGTTAAGCAGGTGTATCACATCAATTGACAAGAGCCTGATTTCATCTGCCGACACATTAAATATACCCGTGGTGTAAACAAGTTTTTTTGCCATGGCATATTTGTCTTCAATCTGTGGTTTAAGCGTAAAACCCTTAATTACCAGTAAAGAATCGGACAAGGTCAGTTTCATGTTCTTCAGGCCGATTTTGTATAAACCTCCCGAGAGCATCCATCCTTCGTCCTGCAATTCAATACTTGCCTTTTGGTAGTCAAACTCAAAATAGTCCTTACTATCCGCCAACTTCCTTGTGTCAATCCC
>JANTGU010000138.1 GCA_024762735.1 Bacteroidales bacterium
GCGAAGAGATTTTACCAGTCACATCAATGCCCCACCTGAGAGACAACTAATTTTAAATTTCTAGCACGGGGGCCTTTTTTAGAAAATAAAAAGCTATATTTGATAATCAACGAGTTAGTGATAAACAATGTAGGAATTTGAATTTAGTCGGTTAATAGTGAAAAAGAATGAAAATGCCCGGTTAGTAACAATCAGCGTTCTGACCGGGACGGTAAAATCTGAACGTGGTGTTGACGAAACCGACCTCAAAAGGGTATAATGAATATCTATGGGGATTGAGTTGATTTTCTTTAGTGTACCGAGGTGATTTTTGTTAAGGTAGTTTTTCTGAGTTCAATTTTTTACCGGAATTTGCCTGCGGTACTATTCATTTTCATGACAGATTTATCAGGTATCTGTTTTTGCCTGTCTGCCGGTAATCAGGATTTTAGGCACCTGACATAACAATTTCACACGTTGAGACAACGTTAATTTTTTATCCTTTGTAAATTTCCTGTGCCAGGGTCAGTAGCTGAGCCTTTGAAGGAGGAGCCCTGCCCCCTTTAAAAGTCATGATTGTAACAAGTTCACCAGTTTTGCATATTGGGCAAACATGTTTTGCAACAACATTAACTGACCTGGTTAGTAGTGGGGTTACGCATGAAAGTAAAAAAGTATACTCGTTGAAATGCCAAACGTGCTATTTTTTAACTGCTAACCCAATCAATACCCATACTTTTTCCACATCACTTTTAGCTTGCTGCGCATCTCTTTTTCGCGAGGGTTGTTGCCCGGGACAAACAGCTGTGTCCCCGCAATAGCATCGGGAAGGAATTCGATATCTACAAAATTACCTTCGTAACCATGGGCATATTTGTAATTCTTTCCGTAACCCTGCTGTTTCATGAGCTTGGTAGGAGCGTTTCGTAAATGCAAGGGAACGGGGAGGTTGCCGGTTTTTTTAACCAATGCCTGCGCCTCTTTAATGGCCATGTAGGCTGCGTTACTTTTGGGAGAAGTAGCCAGGTAAATGGCTGTTTGCGATAGGATAATACGGCTTTCGGGCCATCCAATCTTGCTGACGGCATCAAAGCAGTTGTTGGCGAGCAACAGGGCGTTGGGGTTGGCATTGCCGATGTCTTCGGAAGCCAGGATTAACATTCTTCGGGCAATGAATTTTGGGTCTTCACCGGCTTCTACCATCCTGGCCAGCCAGTAAACAGCCGCGTTAGGGTCGCTTCCTCTAAGTGACTTAATAAATGCCGAAACAATGTCGTAGTGCATCTCACCCTGCTTGTCGTACATCACCAGGTTTTCCTGGATGGTGGCCAGCACACTTTCATCCAACACTTCTATTTTTTTCTTTCCCGTTGCTATTTGCTGGCTGATGTACAACTCGATGGCGTTGTATAGTTTGCGCCCATCGCCACCCGATATTCTGAAAAGAGCCTCCGTTTCTTTTAAAACAATGTTAACACCATACCGTTTTTCCAGCACCCCCTTTGCCTTTTCCAGCATCCGTTGCAGGTTTGATTCTGACAACGGTTTTAAAACATAAACCTGGCAGCGTGACAATAGCGGAGAGATAACTTCAAAGCTGGGATTTTCGGTGGTGGCACCGATGAGCGTGATGGTTCCTTTTTCAACCGCACCCAACAGCGAGTCTTGCTGCGATTTGCTAAAACGATGAATTTCATCGATAAAAAGAATGGCATTTCCCCCCAACGAAAAAGCCGAGTCAATGACCTGCCTTACATCCTTAACGCCCGAACTAACCGCACTCAACGTGTAGAAATGGAGGTTCAGACTGTTGGCAATGATGTGAGCCAGGGTGGTTTTGCCCACGCCGGGAGGTCCCCATAATATCATCGAGGGAATCCTGCCCGCTTCAATGCTGCGTCTTAACACGGCATTCTTGCTAATAAGGTGCTCCTGGCCAATGTACTCGTCTAATGTGCCTGGTCTTAATTCTTCCGCCAGAGGTTGTGTTGCCATCTTTTTGTCAGGTAATCAATTTTCGGACAAAGGTCGTTAAAAAATAGAGATTGTTATCATTGAAGTGGCTTTTTTGTGGAACGACAGATTCGCACGGTTACAAACCGTGCGAGAGCTAGACAGTGCTCGGATTACAAAACCGAACGAGCATGTGGCGAGCTCACGAACAGAACCATTAATTTGCGAGCGAAGCGAAGCAATCTTCTGTGCTTCACAGGTAACCTTTGACACCCCTCGGCAAGCTCAGGGGTCGATCTCCACCATGACTCCTCCCACGGTTTGCAACCGTGGGGTCTTGAAATCCCAGGCATTCAAGGATACTTTTGACAAAAGGTAATTTTATACCGACCTTGTGGAGGCCTGCCCGAATGTGGTCAGGCGGGCATCTCCTCTGTATCAATGACTCCCTTCGGCAAGCTCAGGGTCCTAGCTCACAGGGGTCGAGCTTAGGGTAGGCGCCGTTAGGATGATGTTCGTTTTGGAAATGAGATTAGGGAATTTTACAAATCAAAATGGCAGTTATTCCCCGTAGGGGATAGCTGAGTTGTAACATGGACTTAGTTGAGTCTTTTCCCCGTAGGGGATACCGAATAAAACAAGACCTGAGGCAAGCCTTTAATTTCTTAAGTGAAATGTCAGGATAATACTCACTACTTTTTTCCAAAAATCCTTTTGCCTAAAAAAAAGAGCCCAAGCCCAACCACAATCCCCAGCAGCAACTGACCCCAGGCACCTAAAAACACCAATTTGCTTAAAATGGACTGATGCTCCTGGTTATCGATTTTTACCCCGGCATATTTTGCCACGTGGCTCATGAGCGAAACCGCCAAATCCTGATCCGGGATGGTTTTATGACACGATAAACAAACACCCCGGCGATCAAGCCTGGAGCGTGTTTCGTTGCTTAACGGCCCCGATAGCTTAAAATGGTGCCCTACCGTTTGGAGTTGCTTCCCCTTTTCGGTTACAAACCGCGACCAGTCCATGGTCAGGTTCCCAATACCCGGTTTTTGGGTGGTTGTTTTGGAGGGTAACACTTTTCCGTCAGCTGTCATCAGGTCGACCTCAAAATCCTGAGAAGGGTCGCTAAAGATTAACCCACCACCTATGCCATACCCCATAGCTTTGGCCGTGGTGTGGCACTCTTCACAATTGCGGGCAACCTTTTGAACGGTGTGTGGCTGCACGGGTGACATATCGATGGCAAGCTGGCCTTCATCACCAGCACCTTCCACACCTGGAATTTTAAAAATCTGATTTTGCATCAGCGCCTTTCCGTCTTTTCCAATGACAGTTATCGTGGTTTGACATCCAGGTATGGTAGGGGATACACGACCTTCACCATTTTGTGATAGGGGTGGATTTTCCCACCGCAGGTAGCTGCGGGTTTCCGAAATAACCCCTTCAATTTTATGTTTCGTCAAATCATTGCGGGCACAAGCGGTCTGCCCGTGCTCGTCATGATCCGAAGCGGCTGCCAGCCAGTCGGTGTGCTTCACGCCTTTACTATAGTCCACTTTTACATGACAGCCATAACACTGAGGTGCCCAGGTGGCATGGCAGGTGTAACACTCCATCCGGTCGTTATGAACCGCTATTTGATCCATGGCCACCATGCCTGCCTGTGAAATCTTTTTCTCTTCTTTCAGCTTTTTCAAGGGCTGAAGCACCAAATCTTTTCCGCTGGCGAGGTGCACCAGCACGCTGTCGCCGGTTTTAACCACATTTTTAAAAGGGTTGCCGCGGGTCGTTCGCAGATAGCCCTCTTGTTTGTCATAGGTAGTTCCTTTTTTTAGATATTCAGCCAACTGTTGAACCAACCCTCTGGGAGATCCGGTGGCAGGAACCGTATCATACTCATCGCTGTAACCCAAAGGTAACTCCCATGGGTATTTTTTAGTGGTACCATGGCAATCCTGACACTCTACTTCAACAGGTGCCAGCGTGGTTCCTGATAAAAATCCGTCACCGTGTAAATCGTTGGTGGTGTGGCAATCCTGACAAAGCATCCCCTTTTGGTAGTGGACATCCTCTTTTAAATGCAGATAACGCTTGGTGTGCAGTTTGGGCTGACTCATCCCCTCTTTGTCAAAAGTGGGGGAGTAGGCGGTTTCCATCAATCCCTGATAAGAGACCCCGATGCGCTTGCCCCGATTATGACAAGTGGTACAGGTTTCAACCGGGACACCGGAATAGGTCGTGCCATGAACCGTAACTTTGGCATTGCGGCTCGATTGAATGCTGTGTACCAAAAAATGGCCGGCCTCGTTTTTGTTGATGGCAGGATCGGCCCCTTCGTAAAATCCATTGTTGGAATAAGGAATATGACACGATGAGCACCCAATCCCCCGGTAATCGCCTCTTTTTTGGCGCCCTTTGGAACCGGTATGGCAGCGGAGGCATTCCTGTCGGAGATAAGTATAGACTGCCAGCTGTGGGTTTTGCTGCACTTCATCGGCGGTAGGGGCTTCCGGTAATTTTTTCATCTCCCCGGGATAAACATTAGGGTTTTTATCATGAAGAGCCTGCATATATGCCTGATAATCTTCCGTTCCCAAACGGCTGTGTGGGTCGTCAGGATTTTTGGATACATAATTTCCAATGTTATGATTGTAGCCTTCCATGCCGCCAAAACTCCACAGGGCACCTTGTATTTTTCCCTGCTCGGTCATCATTAACGAATTCATCTGGTTGCTGACCTGCTCCTCATGGCACTGTCCGCAACTGTTTTCATTAATCCAGGTGCTGCCGGGGTCGGGATAAAAGTTTTTAGGACCTTTATGGTTGAAAAAATAATCAGGTGTTCCTGTGTGTGCAGCCATGGCTGTTGTGGCATTGGGGTTTCCCCCGTGGCAGACTACACATCCGTTGGGATCGCCCACTTTTACACCCATCTTGTAAATCTCTTTCATCATCTTGGTTTGATGCTGACGGATGGGCTCTATGCCCTGGTGGCACGACAAACATCCCTGATGGGGAGCCGGGAATGTTTTACCGGTGTTTTGACCAAAAAGTAAGTTAACGAAAAGAAATAACACTGCTACAAACAATAACTTCCTCATGTTGCTGATTTTTTTGCAAAAGTAGCCAGATATATTTAGAAAAGTAGATGTTATTATCAATAATCAGGATTTCAAATGAAGTTTTAGTTTGTGAGCCTGAGTAACCTGAAAAAAAGGAAAATTGATAATTTTTTGTTATATTTGAGGACTATCTTTAACCATAAAATATGATGTCATGAATAAGCGGTACTTGTTTTTAGTTCTAATTTTCTTTGTGTTCTCAAATGCCTTCACGCAAAGTGTTATCATTAATCATAACTGTACGGATTTATCGGTAATTCCGGAAAGCTGGATTGATTCGGCAAAAGTGAAATTAAAGGTCACTTATCAACACACATCTCATGGCAGCCAGTTAGTTAGTGGAATGGAAGCAATAAAGGCAACGTATGGAGGTGTGTACAACTACACAAGTTCAGATTACGGCTTGGATTCATCAGTTTTCTTTAATGATTATGGCATGCCTGGGGCTCCTGATTTGGGTCATAATGGCGACCTGGCCTGGAAAGAGGCTACCATGGAGGTTTTAAATGATCCTGCTTGCAACCGTAATGTGGTGATGTGGTCGTGGTGCGGTGGTGTTAGCGATAACGACTCGGCTGGAATTTATGCTTATCTAAATGCCATGTCAGATTTAGAATCTACTTATCCCAATGTTAAGTTTGTTTATATGACAGGTCATCTTGATGGCAGCGGTATGGATGGAAACCTTAATCAAATGAATAACCTGATACGAGATTATTGTGATGATAACAATAAAATTCTATTTGATTTTGCCGATATTGAAAGCTACGATCCTGATGCCTTTCAAAATTACATGGTTTGGTGTGCCCTTGACGGGCTAAATTACGATTCAACCTGTAACAATCCATGGGATGGCCCTAATTGGGGAGAAGAGTGGGTAAATGCCAACCCTGGTCATGCGTATATTTCCGTTTTAAATAATTGTACTCAGTGTGCTCATAGCAGCGACCCTGTCGAAGCAAGAATTAATTGTGTTTTAAAGGGTAATAGTCTATGGTGGATGCTGGCAACTCTCGCCGGTTGGGATCAGAATATTATTTCGGTTGATGAAACAGAGCGCCTCAATACGATTTCAGTTTATCCAAATCCTGCTTCTGACAGGGTTTCTATCACGCTGCCAGGAAAAAACGGAGCTTCTGTAGTAATATATAATCTTGTTGGTCAAGAGATTGTTAGTCAGCATGCTATGATTGGACAAGCGGATGTATACATTGATTTAAGTGCTCTTCATGCTGGCCTCTATTTTTGCGCGATTACAACCGGGGGAAGAACAATTACAAAGAAGTTGGTTGTTAGGTAGAGGATTTGT
>JANTGU010000139.1 GCA_024762735.1 Bacteroidales bacterium
TCCTCGTATCCCCACGAAAAAGCCTCAAGATTTTTTAATATTTCCGATTTAATCAATACCTCTTTTAACTCTTTGTGATTGGAGCTGTAGATAAGCGTTTTTGCTTTGGTAAAGAGTTTCAGCTTTTCACCTATTTTTTGATAGATGTTCAGGAAATTTTCGTTATGGGCATCTCCAATATTGGTAAAAATTCCGATGTCAGGATTGATGATGGGTTGTAGCCGCTCCATTTCGTCCGGTTGTGAAATGCCCGCTTCGAAAATACCCATGTTGTGTGCACCACTTATTTGCCACACCGACAGGGGAACCCCTATTTGCGAGTTATAACTTTTAGGACTTCTGATAACCTGTTTATCTCCGCTAAGCAACTGATACAACCACTCTTTAATGACCGTTTTGCCGTTGCTGCCCGTAATCCCAATGACCGGAAAATCAAATTGGTTTCTATGAAAGGCTGTTAGTTTTTGAAGCGCTTCAAGGGTATTGTCAACCACGAAAAAAGCAGCCTCTTCAGCATGCTCAAAGTCGTCCAGTGTTTCAGAAACAACAAAATAGCGAACTCCTTTTTTGAGTAGATCTTTTATATAGTTGTGTCCGTTATTTCGCTTACTCACCAGCGCGAAAAAAAGCAGCTGTTCAGGTGATATTAACCGACGGCTGTCGATTAATATATCCTTCACCATGATGGCCTTTGGATTTTCAGCAATCAGCCTGGCTCCAATAATTTCGGCAATCTGCTCGCCTGAGTATCCTTTGTGTAACATGAAGGTTTAGATTTAACTGCTAGGAAGCATCCACCGGCAATGGGTTCGCATTGATTTCGTCGAAAGCACGTCGGTTTTTATAAATATCAATGGCCAGGTATATGGCTTCGCGCATCGACTCGGCTGACGCCTTGTTTTTTCCGGCAATATTATAAGCCGTACCATGCGCGGGCGAAGTGCGGACAATCGGTAATCCTGCCGTGAAGTTAACGCCCTGCTTGGCCGCGATGGTTTTAAAAGGGATAAGTCCCTGGTCGTGATACATGGCCAGCACGGCATCATATTTGGCATATTCGCCCGATCCGAAAAGTCCATCGGCGGGAAACGGACCATAAACCAGCGAACCTTGTTTTTTCATTTTTAAAATAGCCGGATAGATAATATGCTTGTCTTCCTCACCAATAACCCCGTCATCACCTGCATGCGGATTTAACCCCAGCACAGCAATTTTGGGTTTGGGAATGGCAAAGTCACGTTGTAACGACCGCTCCAGTACCGCCAGATTGGAGGCTATTTTATCTTCCGATATTGCCGCGGGAACTTCTTTAAGAGGAATATGGCCTGTAACTGTTCCCACTCTCAGATTACCATGAACCATCAGCATAAGTACCTGATTGCTGCTGAACTTATCGGCAAGATAGCCTGTATGGCCCGCGAACGGGAAACGGTCGGAAACAATATTGCTTTTATTCAATGGTGCCGTAACCAGCACATCAGCTTTTGCCTCGTTGATGCTGTCGATGGCTCGTTCAAGGGCTTCAATGGCATACTTTCCGGCTTCGGGCTTTGATCTTCCAAAGTCAATATCAATCTGATCGTTGGTAAGATTCAAAATATTTATCTTGTTTGCATTAACCTGCCCGGCATGATTGATAATATGATAATTAAAATCATGAAAATTAAAATTCTTACGATGGTAGGCCAACACTTTTGAGAGCCCGAAAATAACGGGTGTAAACATTTCCAACAACCGGTTATCTTGTAAAGCCTTTATTATTACTTCGTAGCTGATACCGTTAAAGTCGCCATGCGTAATGGCCACCCGTATTTTTTTGGAATATTTAGAGGATGCATGTTTTATCATAATTAACTCTGTTTATGAAGCACACAAAAGTAAGCTTTTAGTATGGAATAAAAAAAGCCTCACTTCTTTTTAAAATGAGGCTTTTTTATAATATGCATTACGATTCTACTCCGCCTGGTTTTCCGCGTTGATTTCATCCATCGATTTTTCATCGAAAAAGCGGCCGTTTGCCAAAAATTGTGCTTCAATGGCATTGTTTCCCTCTTTTAAATCGATGGTCCAACCTACCGGCTCATCATGTTTAAGGTAGTAGTTAACCGCTTCAACCTGGTAGCTGGCATATTTTTCTTTCAGGTAAGTATTCACGTTAGATGGTAGTTCATTTTGGGTAACAGGTTTTATTTCTAATTTTTCCTGTATAAACGATTCCTGCACGTAATAGGTTCCGATTCCTGCAAAGTATCCTAACATGGCTAACAGTGAGATTTTTTTCATATACCAGATAAAGTCAATTTTTTCCAATCCCATAGCAGCAACTCCGGCTGCGGATCCAATAATAAGAATACTGCCACCGGTACCGGCTGTATAGGCAATCAGTTCCCAGAAAATACCATCCTGCATGTACTGAATATGGAAAGGATCGACAGGATACATACCCATGGAAGCAGCCACCAACGGCACGTTGTCAACCACCGAAGAGAGCAATCCGATAATGGTACTTACCGCGTAAACACCCAGCCCTGCATCTTTTAACGAGTGAGCCAACAGGTCGAGGTGACCGGCCGATTCCAGCGCAGCCACAGCACTCAAAATACCCAGGAAGAAAAAGATAGTCGGAATATCTACTTTACGCAACACTTCGTTAACGGTTAATCTGAATCCGGGTACTTTATGTTTAATTTCCTTGTGCATTAACTCGGTAGTAATCCAAATGATGCTCAGGCCAAATAACATACCCAGGTAAGGAGGCAGATGGGTAAAGGTTTTAAAAACAGGTACAAACAACAAAGCAGCAACACCCATGACTAAAAGAATGGATTGTTGTTTTGAAGTAGTAATGGATTCTTCATTTTCATCCACATTGGGACGTGTAACATTTCCCTTTTGAGTAAAAGTGAGCAAAATTAACGGGATAACCATGGTGAGCAAACTGGGAATGAATAACTTGGCAATAATATTAGCCGTAGTTACCTGGCCACCAATCCAAAGCATAATGGTGGTAACATCACCAATAGGAGAAAAGGCTCCCCCGGCATTGGCCGCAACCACTACCATGGCGGCATAAAACCAACGCGTTTTCTGGTCATCAATAAGTTTGCGCAACAAAGCAATAATTACAATCGTGGTAGTAAGGTTATCGAGTACTGCTGACATAAAGAAAGTAAGAAAACTCAACACCCACAACAACTTAACTTTGTTGGTGGTTTTAATTTTGTCGGTAATAATTTTAAACCCTTCGTGCTGGTCAACCGTTTCAACAATGGTCATGGCACCCAACAGGAAGAACAAAATAGTAGAAATATCCGCCAGGTGCTCCAGCACTTCATGTTGCGTGATAAACTCTCTGATACTTTCGGAAAAATGTTCCAGCTCAATACCTGAAAGCGATCCGTTTTTAAAGCTTGCCAACATAGCGCCGAGGTTATTTTCCTCCACAAAATGGTGCCAAGAAGTGCTAAAACCTAACTCTAAAACGGTAGCTCCGTTTAAAGCATATACAGCCCAAAGCACGGTACCCATCAACAAGGCAGTGGCCGCTTTATCAATTTTTAAAGGATGCTCCAGAGCAATTGTTGTATATCCGATAATGAAGATAACAACCATGATAATAAAAATGCTCATATCAATTTTTTTTCGGGGTTAATAATGGCCGCAAATTTAGTTAAACATTCTTATAATAGATTCTAAATATGTGCTCCTCGAACATGTGTTGAAATTTATAATCTATCTAAATAATGAAAGAGTGGCATTCCTTTGTTTAACTGTTAGTTGCGTCTGTTTTACCGATTCATTTTATCACCTGTAAAATAAAGCGGCTAAAATTAAGTTATATTTAACAGCAAATTGTTTAAAAACAATGGGTGCAACTTAACTTTGCACCATAGTTGTCGTAATTTTACAACCTCAAAATAAAAAGCAAAAAGCTATGATTCCAGGAATTATCCTTCAGGTGCAGGAAGCGGCATCACAAGTACTTGTAACGGGAAACGAAAAAGAGATAACCCTCCCCATTATCGATTTGGTAATAAAAGGGGGTTGGATTATGGCCATTTTAGGGCTGTTGTCAGTAATAACCGTTTACATATTTATCGAGCGGTATTTTGTTATTTCCAAAGCTTCGAAAGAAGACAAGAGCTTTATGAACAACATCAGCAAATTTATCAAAGAGGGAAAACTGGAATCGGCTAAAGCACTTTGTGTAAGTAACAACTCACCCATTGGGCGGATGATTGACAAAGGGTTGTCGCGCATTGGCAAACCCTTGAACGATATTAACGCGGCCATCGAAAACGTGGGAAAACTGGAAATTTCGAAATTGGAAAAAAATGTAGCCGGGTTGGCTACCATTGCCGGTGCTGCCCCCATGCTTGGATTTTTAGGAACGGTAATAGGGATGATACGAGCCTTTTACGATATGTCGATGGCAGGCAATAACATCAATATTGAATTGCTTTCGCAGGGCATCTACCAGGCCATGATTACCACGGTAGGTGGTTTGATTGTCGGTATCACGGCTTATATTTTTTATAATATCCTGGTAGCCAAGATTGAAAAGGTGGTGTACAAGCTCGAAATTACCGCCACCGAATTTATGGATGTGCTGCATGAACCGGCAAGCTAGGAAATCACCAATATATCCATCCCAACTATTTGCAATAAAAATTAAAAAGTGATATGGCCATACAAATGCGAAATAAAAGAGACCCCGGGTTTAGTACCGCCTCCATGTCGGACCTGGTGTTTCTGCTGCTCATTTTCTTTATGCTAACCTCCACCTTGGTTGCCCCCAATGCCATTAAATTGCTATTGCCCAACAGCAGCAGCAAAACCATGTCGAAACAAACCATCACCGTTTACATTAACAAAAACAGAAATTTTTATTTGGAGGAGCGCAAGGTAAAATCTTCTAATCTCGAGAATGCCATTTACAGCAAAATTCGCAACGAAAAAGAAGCGTCGGTAGTTTTGAGAGCCGATAAAACCGTACCGGTGCAAGACATTGTTAGCGTGATTGATGCGGTTAATACCATCAACCGGAAGCACAATACCAAGCACAAAGTAATTTTGGCCACCAAACCAAAACGATAAACTGTTCATGAAAAAACTAACCAAAGATCAACGAAAAGGCCTGATTGGAACCATCCTGTTCCATTTGCTATTATTGATAGCCCTGCTTTTTATTGCCTTGCGAACTCCCTTGCCCTTACCCGGCGAAGAGGGTGTAGAGGTGAACTTTGGTTACGATAAAACCGGTAAAGGACTGATTCAAAAAGACAATCCTCCTCCCAAAGCAAAGCCTGTGCCTGTAAAAAAAACAAAACCTGTACCTCCAAAACCAAAGCAGCAAGAAACCAAACCAAAAGAAGATAACCTTACCCAGGATACCGAGAAAGCTCCTTCGCTAAAAGAAGAAAAAACAAAACCGGTAAAAAAGAAACCTGAAATAAAGGAGAAGCCCAAGCAGAAACCGAAAGAAGAGCCGAAACAAACAACAAAGGACACCGTTGTTTCCAACACTGAAACAGCTCCCTTGTTACAGGAAAAACCCAAAGAGGAGCCCAAACCGGTAGTTAACCAACGAGCGCTGTTTAAAGGAAGCTCAAAAAATAAAACCGGGCAAAGTCAGGGCAGCACAACAGGCGGAGGCGATCAGGGGAAACCTCATGGTTACAAGGACTCTGACCGCTACGACGGGCAGGGTGGTAAAGGCAATGGCGTGGCCTTCAGCCTGGGTGGCCGTGGTGCCAAATATCTTGAAAAACCCAGTACCAAATTTACTGAAACCGGAACCGTGGTAGTTTCTATTTGGGTTGACCCCAACGGAAAAGTAGTAAGGGCGCAGGTCAACCCGAAGGGAACAACTGTGTTGGATAAAAGCCTGCGGAACATTGCCGTTAATGCCGCTCTAAACTCCACGTTTGCACAAGACCCCACCGCCCCAAGTCAACAACGTGGCACCATTACCTACGAGTTTGTGTTGATGAAGTAGATGATTTAGTACACCTATTTTTTGAAGTTGTTTAAAGTTGAAGGATTTGAAGATGTTCACATTATAATGTCTACTGTTAAATGCAGTTCAAAAAGTAAATAGTGTGTCATTCTGAGACATAAGACTCCAAAAAACATGGAGCCCACAAAACGCAATGACAAAATTCTCCTCCGGGCTCCCCGATAATTATCGGGGTCGGAGGAGTGAAGATGGTTGTACTATTATCCTCTCTTCCCCGGGGTTTAGCCCGGGGGATGTACGAATGTAGTGTTGTTAAGTAAATTGTTGAAATGCGACAATTTACAATATACTTGTCATTAGTAGCGTAGTCGAAGAATGCATCACACTTCGACTACGCTCAGTGTG
>JANTGU010000140.1 GCA_024762735.1 Bacteroidales bacterium
GGATACCATTAATAATCTTCGGGAAACCATTTGGACCTTAGATTCCAAAATCATTCGATTGCAGGATGTCTATCATCAATCAAAAAAATATATCGAAAGATACCTACCTGAGAGTATTGAGTTTGACATCCAGATACAAAAGGAATTCATCAGCAAAGAAATTCATCCGGAAGTTGCTGTTAATATTTTCAGAATTATTCAAGAATTGACTCAAAATATGCTGAAATACAGTAAAGCAAATAAGTTTTCTGTTCATTTCGTATTTGACGGAAAAATCAAACTTATTGTCGAGGACAATGGTGTCGGATTTGACTATAAAACTGTTTCGAAAGGTGAGGGGTTGAAAAACATTCAGAAAAGACTTGATAAGATTTCCGGAAAATTAACGTATGAAAATAATTCAGGCAGCAAGTTTATAATACACTTCAATTAACATGATTAGAATAGCAATAGCAGAGGACAGTAAAGATGTGAGAGAAAACCTTGTCAAAGTGTTTGAACTATTGGGCGAGGTTGATGTTCAGATTGTTGCTGAAAACGGAAAGGAATTACTGCAAAAACTCGCAAGTGGTAAAAAACCTGAAGTAATATTGATGGACGTTGAAATGCCGGTAATGGGGGGTATCGAAACCACCAAAGAGGTAAAAAAACTTTATCCCGAAATTCCCATTATAATACTCACGGTTGTTAATCAAAGAGATAATGTTTTCAATGCTTTGAAAAATGGAGCAAATGGTTATATTCTCAAGGGTGAAAAACCCAAAGCCATCCTCGAAGCCATCAAACAAGCAAAAGAGGGTCGCTTGCCAATGACCCCCGAGGTTGCTTCGTTAACAATTGAATATTTTACAAATCAGCATAAAACAAGCATTTCGAAAGATGATTACAATCTAACGAAACGTGAAAGCGAAATACTGGAACTGTTGTGCGAAGGGATGAGTTATAAAATGATTGCGAATAAATGTTTTATCTCACAGCGGACTGTTAGTACTCATGTGGAGAATATTTACCGAAAGCTCAATGTGCATAACGCTGTTGAGGCCAGTAATATAGCCAGAGAAAATCGCTGGTTCTAGCCTGACAGCAATCATCTCCAAAGGTGGACAGGCGTTTAAAAGCCCCATCATCTAATTCAGAATCTGTTTGCGGGTTAAAAGTTTAGGTGGTAATAAGCCTTATTGATACAGGTGAGAATCAGCAGAGTGTTTTGCAAAACAAACCGGAAGATGAATTGATTCCTTCATACATAAAGTAGCCTTTCGTCTTTCCGACCTGATTGAGTAATTCGGTGGGATGGTAAGCAAATAGATCGTCTTCCATATAGTTGGTTTTTATTCCGTATTCGGACAATGCTATGTTGTCTACAAAAAGGTCTATCAAGCTAACCCCATTGGCTTGTACTATCAATTTTAAATAACCAAATTGAGGCTTAATAGACAAAATGGTTGATCAAGGTTTCTGCAGCCCTTTAATGGCATACCTTTGCGGTAAATCAATGGTTATGATTAAATAAATTTCTCTCTCCTCTTTTTCATCATTTGTTTTTGACTACATTGCACCTTTATTTACCTGATTGTTGTCATAAGGGCAATAGTTTGATTGAAAAGAGATACCATTATGGGAAAAGTTCGTTTTGTAGTTTTTATAGTTACCTTATTATTACTTGTTAACAGCGGGTTTTCGCAGGATATTAACAACGCTGCGGTTAGGGGTTTTGTTTACGAAACTGAAACCGGTGAGCCGGCCATGTTCTGTAATGTGTCGTTGGACGGCACAACCTACGGGGCCTCTACCGATATCAACGGCTATTTTCTTATCTCGAAAGTCCCCCCCGGCCAATACACGCTCATGATTACTTATTTAGGTTTTGACACCGTCAGGAGCACCGTTAATTTGGTTAACGGGGAAATTTTAACCCGCAATTATCATCTGAAAGCCTCCTCGGTACAGCTGCAAATGGTTGAAGTAAGTGCCGAGCGGCAAGCTGCCCGAACCCAGACCAAAACCTCGGTGGTAACCATTGCGCCCAAGGCCATTAAACAGATTCCAAGCATCGGGGGGCAAGCCGACATTGCACAATATTTACAAGTGGTGCCGGGTGTGGTATTTACCGGCGACCAGGGAGGACAGTTTTACATTCGTGGTGGCTCGCCCATACAAAACAAGGTAATCCTGGATGGCATGACCATCTATAACCCGTTTCACTCCATCGGCCTGTTTTCGGTTTTTGAGACCGACCTCATCAGAAACGCCGACATTTATACCGGAGGATACAACGCCAATTACGGCGGAAGAATATCGTCCATCATGGACATCACTTACAAAGACGGGAATAAACACAGGATTGCGGGCGCTGTGGGTGCCAGCACTTTTGGTGCGCGTCTTTTGCTGGAGGGACCCATCATCAAGGCCACCGACGAAAACAAAACCAGCTTAACGCTCACGCTGTCGGCAAAAAATTCCTATCTTGCCCAGAGCTCTAAGGTGCTTTACAAATACATTAACGAGGATGGGTTGCCGTTTAACTACACCGATTTGTATGGCAAGATGACCCTCAACGGATCCAATGGCAGCAAAGTAAGTCTGTTTGGTTTTAACTTTAAAGACAATGTGCTTAATTATAAGTCCATCTCTGATTTTGGTTGGAATTCGTGGGGAGCCGGCGGTAACTTTGTGGTAATTCCGGGTAAATCGCCCATCCTTATCGAAGGACTGTTTGCCTATTCCGAGTACCAAAGCCAGATAAACTCATCGGCACTTTCACCGCGAAGCAGTTTCATCGGGGGTTTTAACGGCAAAATTGATTTCACCTACTTCTTTGGAAAAAACGAGATGAAATATGGCGTGGAATTGCAGGGCTATCGTACCGATTACTCATTTCTGGGAGCCAACGACGTCTCCATCGGTGAAATTGAAAACTCCACGCAATTGGGCGCCTACATCAAATACAAAACCACCCTTGGCAAATTAATTATCGAACCCGGGTTCAGGGTTGAGTGGTATGCCAGCATGTCGGAAGTGTCGCCCGAACCGCGCCTCTCGGTAAAATACAACGTTACCGATCATTTCAGGCTTAAATTTGCAGGAGGGATGTATTCACAAAATTTCGTGGCTGCCAGCTCGGATCGCGATGTGGTAAACCTCTTCTATGGATTTCTGACCAGTCCAACCAACATCCCTTCCAATTTCGATGGCAAACCGGTGCTTTCAAAGCTGCAAAAAGCTGACCATGCCATTCTCGGCGCCGAGTTTGATTTGGGAAAACATATCAACCTCAACCTTGAAGGATATTACAAATACTTCCCACAACTGACCAACATTAACCGGCAAAAGATTTACAACGAAAACAGCGCCCCTCCCGGTGCCACCGACCTGCAAACCAAAGATTACATTTTGGAAAAAGGCAATGCCTACGGCCTCGATTTCCTGTTAAAGTACGATGCCCGGAAAGTGAATGTCTGGTTTGTTTACTCGTTAGGGTATGTGCATCGTTTGTTTGAAGATGAGGAAGCGAACCTTGTTAGTTACACCCCTCATTTCGATCGCCGCCACAACATCAATTTTGTGTTTTCGTATGTTACCGGTTCCAAAAAGCAGTGGGAGCTGAATGCCCGGTGGAATCTTGGTACCGGCTTCCCGTTTACCCAGGTGCAGGGCTTTTACGAGCACCTTTCCATGCCCGGTGGCGTCAATACCGACTACCTAACCGAGAACGGACAACTGGGGCTGATTTATGGAGAACTCTATGGCGGCAGGCTTCCTGTTTACCACCGTTTAGACCTGGATTTCAAACGTAATTTCTTTTTTAGCAAAAACAGCAAGCTGGTTGTTGACCTGAGCATTGTAAATGTTTACAACCGGAAAAACATATTCTATGTCGATTTGGTATCAGGCGAAGTAGTTTACCAGCTGCCCTTTATGCCCAGCTTCGGATTGAATTACTACTTTTAGCTCGGTCGTTAACATCTTTCGTTAATCCAGTTTCGCCCCGCACCTTTTGCAATAAAGGGCATCATCATCATGCTGATCAAACAGGCAATTTTGACAAACCTGTGTATTGGTGTGTGTTTTCTTAGTAGCGCTGTTCACCTCGGCAGTAATAATTCCTGTAGGAACGGCTATAATGGCATAACCCACAATCATCAGCAACGCTGCGATGCTTTGTCCCAACACGGTTTGCGGTGCAATGTCGCCGTAGCCCACCGTCGTAATGGTAACGATAGCCCAATAGATAGAAACCAAAATACTGGTGAAACCGTGTTCAGGCCCTTCGACAATGTACATGATGGAGCCAACAATAATAACGATGGCCACCACCGCTTCCAAAAAGACAATTATTTTTGCCCTGCTGTTTTTTAAAGCACTGGTTAAAGTATTGGCCGCTTTAACATAACGCGCCAACTTTAGCACTCTGAAAACCCTAAGCATTCGAAGCACCCGGATAATAACCAGCACGTGCGAACCGGTTAAAAAGAGCGCCAGGTAGGTTGGCACGATGGAAATAAAATCGATGATACCAAAAAAGCTGAAAATATATTTAAAGGGTTTGTCCACCGTGTAGATGCGTAAAAAGTACTCCAGGGTAAACAAAATGGTCAACACCCATTCAGCATAGTAAAACAAGGAACCGTATTGGGTACTTAACGAAGGTTCGCTGCTTAAAATAACGACAAAGACGCTGAGCAGGATGGCAATCAACAAAACAATATCAAACCCTTTGCCCGCGGGCGTGTCGGCTTCAAATATGATTTCATGAAGTTTTTTTCGGAATCCGTTTTTAGTGCTGTTTTCCATAGGATATTTTTATCACGAAACTACACATTTTTGATGAAGATAAATAAATAACCAAAATCATTTTTTTAACACTAATTAATAATTATTCTAAATTATTACTATCTTTGTACCAAATTATTGATAAACCTAAATACTATTAAGCTATGAAAAAGATAATCCTTTTATCGGCCATGCTCTTTACAGCAGCCATTTTAGTAAGCATTTCAGCTACCGAAGATATTGTTAACAACACCATTCCCGGAAACGAAAAATATGTGGTTCCCGAAGATGTCCAGGCCATTATCGACAACAAATGTTTCGACTGTCATAACAGTAACTCAAAAAATACCAAAGGTAAAATGAAGCTTAGTTTCGACAAGATGTCAAAATTAAAAACGCATAAATTGCTGGGTAAACTTGACAACATCTCGGAAGCCGTTACCGAAGGCGATATGCCTCCTAAAAAAGCCATCAAAAAATATCCTGATTTAAAGCTGACGGCTGACGAAGTAAAAACACTTTCCGACTGGTCCAAAGGCCTCATTTCAAAAATTGCTGGAGAATAATGTTATATTTGTCAATTAAGTTAATTTAATTGATCATGAACAAGCTACTTGTCGCCCTTTTTGCCGTTTTTGTCATCATCCAGTTTATCCCGGCCAACCTGCCCCCGGTAGTTACCGAAAATTCTGATGACCTGATAGCCACTGCTAACGTCCCTGATGACATTGCCCAAAAGTTAAAAACTTCGTGCTACGACTGTCACTCCAACGAAACAAGCTACCCATGGTACTCCTACGTGGCACCGGTTTCATTTTTGGTTAGCCGCGACACCCGCGAGGGTCGAAGAAAGCTGAATTTCTCCATTTGGAATAACCTGTCAAAAGTGAAAAAGGCAAAGTACCTCGACAACATTAATGATGAAGTCTCGGAAGGCGAAATGCCGATGGAGATATACACCTACCTTCATAGTGGCAGCAAGTTATCCGAAAAAGACAGAGAAGCCATTGCAGCGTGGGCTGATAATTATGCCGAAAGCCTGTTTGGCGATTAAACTGACATAAATTTATAACACGAAAGTGATGTTGTTACCGACATCACTTTTTGTATTTTTGCAGCAAATACTTTGACCTATGAATTCCATGGACGACTATTTTTATTTAGGCATGATTACCAAAATTCATGGAAACAATGGAGATATTACAGCTTTTCTCGATGTAGATAACCCTTTGGAATACCAATCGCTCGACATGGCCTATCTTAATATCAACAATGCCTTGATACCCTATTTTATCGAAAGCATCAAAATACTCAACAACAAAGCCATCATTGCTTTCGAGGGGGTAGATGATATTGATAAAGCAAGCGACCTGGTTAAAACAGAGCTCTACCTGCCCCTCACCCTGCTTCCCAAATTATCCGGCAACAAGTTTTATTATCACGAGGTAAAAGGATTCACGTTGATGGATGAACAGTTTGGCGAGGTTGGCCTTTTAACAGAAATCCTGGACTACCCCAACCAATCGGTGATGCAGG
>JANTGU010000141.1 GCA_024762735.1 Bacteroidales bacterium
ACAAACCTGAACCTTTACATAACAGGTTTCTTTAGCATCGCTATACAAACCTGAACCTTTACATAACAGGTTTCTTTAGCATCGCTATACAAACCTGTTATGTAAAGTCTCGCGTTACGCGTCAATATTAGCGTAATGCGCATTAGCCTCGATAAACTCGCGGCGCGGTGCCACGTCGCCACCCATCAACATGGAAAATACGTGGTCAGCTTCAGTACCGTTTTCGATGGTTACCTGACGTAAGGTACGTCGCTCCGGATCCATGGTCGTTGACCAAAGCTGCTCGGCATTCATCTCACCAAGCCCTTTATAGCGCTGAATGTGCAATCCTTTTTCAGAGCCGTCGGGTGAAAGCTCTTTGGTAATCTTTTCACGTTCTTCTTCCGACCAGCAATACTGTTGCGTTTTACCCTTTTTAATAAGGTAGAGTGGGGGCGTGGCAATATAAACATACCCCAACTCGATAAGGTCGCGCATGTAGCGGAAGAAGAAGGTAAGAATAAGTGTGGCAATGTGGCTTCCATCCACGTCGGCATCCGTCATGATAATGATTTTGTGATAACGCAGCTTGTCGAGGTTCAGTGCTTTGCTGTCTTCTTCGGTGCCAATGGTTACGCCAAGGGCTGTATAGATATTCCGAATTTCTTCGCTTTCAAAAGCCCGGTGTGGTAAGGCTTTTTCAACATTAAGGATTTTACCTCTCAAGGGTAAAATGGCCTGGAAATTCCGGTCGCGGCCCTGTTTGGCCGTTCCGCCGGCAGAGTCACCCTCCACCAGGTAAAGTTCCGAAACCACAGGGTCTCTGTTGGAACAGTCGGATAGTTTACCGGGAAGTCCCGATCCCGATAGGACATTTTTCCGTTGTACCAGCTCACGTGCCTTGCGGGCGGCATGGCGGGCAGTGGCTGCCAGAATAACTTTTTGAACAATGGTTTTAGCCTCTTTAGGATTCTCTTCCAAATAATTATTCAGCGCCTCGCTAATCATCTGATCAACGACACCCATAATCTCTGAATTCCCTAACTTGGTTTTCGTCTGACCCTCAAATTGGGGCTCGGCAACCTTTACTGAAATAATGGCAGTTAGTCCTTCCCGGAAGTCATCACCACTAATATCAAATTTAAGCTTTGCCAGCATCCCTGATTTATCGGCATAACTTTTCAACGTACGTGTCAACCCTCTTCTGAATCCCGAAAGGTGGGTACCACCCTCGTGAGTGTTGATGTTGTTCACGTAAGAGTGCAGGTTCTCCGAAAAGGAGGTGTTGTACTGCATGGCAATTTCAATGGGGACACCATTTTTCTCGCCTTCCATGCTAATGGCTTCGGGAATGAGCTTTTCACGGTTTACATCAAGGTAATCGATAAAGTCAACAAGCCCCTTCTCCGAATGGAAAACATCCGATTTAAAGCTACCGTCTTCCTCTTTAACCCGTTCATCAGTGAGAGAGAGCGTAATTTTTTTGTTTAGAAACGAAAGCTCGCGCAAACGGGTAGCCAATGTGTCGTAATCGTAAGTGGTGGTAAGGAAAATAGTGTCGTCAGGAATAAAATGGACGCATGTACCCGTTTTATCTGCAGGGCCTATCTCTTTAACAGGATAGAGCGGTTTGCCCTTTTCATACTCTTGCATATAGGTGATTCCCTGACGAAAAACTTTAACGGTAAGATGGTTGGCCAATGCATTAACGCAACTAACCCCCACACCATGAAGTCCGCCGGAAACTTTGTAAGATCCTTTGTCGAACTTACCACCGGCATGTAATACTGTCATTACAACCTCCAGTGCCGAGCGCCCCTCTTTTTCGTGTATGTCAACCGGGATGCCTCGTCCATTGTCGGTAACCGAAATGGAGTTATCCTCGTGAATCGTTACATGGATGGTGTCGCAATGCCCTGCCAGGGCTTCGTCAATCGAGTTGTCAACAACTTCGTAAACAAGATGGTGCAATCCTCTCACGTTAACATCTCCAATGTACATGGCCGGACGTTTCCGCACTGCTTCAAGGCCTTCTAACACCTGAATATTATCCGCCGTGTATTCTTGTTTAACGTTCTTTTTAATCTCTTCTGAACTCATAGCAAAATCTTCCTTTTTCTTTTAAAATCTTTAACGTGCAAAGATACAAAAAGTAACGGTTCGTTTGACGTATCGGGCGATTGTGAGCAGTGAAGTTATCAACAGATAGAAATACTGTAAAGATATCTGTTTATCAGCTCATAAGGTCAAAATTTGTAACTGATTCCCAGCATGATTTCCAAGCCGTAATTGGGATGACCATAAAAATAGTCGTAACGATTGTTCAACAGGTTGGTTGCTTTGATAAATCCTGAAAAATGATCATCGTATTGATACTCCAGCCCCAGGTTTAAATCAAAAAACTCCGGTAGCTCACCCGGTGTAAAGCCGCTGGTGCCCACTCCTGAATAATACCATCGCTTGCCCATGTAAACTAATTCAACCCATGGCTTAAATTTTTGAGCCACCAGATAGGAGCCTCCTACCTTCATCTCCGAAAGAAGTTTTCCATAGGCATGATCCATGGTTTGAAGCGAGTAGGTGTTGTTGATGTAAGAGGCGTAGAGGTTTAGTTTGTCAGCATATTGGTAGCTAATTTGTGCTTCAACGGTGAAAACGCTCCCCGTGTCGCATACCGCATATAGTTCGTTGGGCATGGTGGGAGCCGTGGTTACTATCGGGGCGGGAATATTGGTAAAGAAATATTCGTTTTCAAATTTACGCCACGATGTTTTTAAGTTAAACCCAACCTGTTTGCTGATATTTCCTTTTAAACCACCATAAACTCCAATCTTGTTGTTGAGCCATCTGTCTGGCACAATCATCGAAACAAATGGGTTTTCCTCCGACAGTTTCCGGTAGCTGTTTTTTTGCAATCCCCCATTGATGCCGGTATAAAGTTGCAGGTAGCCGGGAAACAGGTTCACGTTGATTTCTACATCGGGATAGACTTTAAATTTTGAAACCGAATCAGCCTTTAAAAAGGCCAGGTTAACCCCTGCTTTAAACCTGAAAATGCCGTAACTGGCCTTATAATAGGGTGTGGTATTTACGTAGATGTCAGAGGTGTGGATGATGGTGTCCCGGTTGTTAAAGTAGGATGCGCCTCCTTCAAATCCCAGGTATTGGTATTCCAAAATTTCAGTAACAGCATACGATTTGTGAAAATTGAAATCAACTGCTGTGGAAAGTTCCGTAGTTTGGTACTTGTTGAAATAGTAGTAGCTATGCAATCCGATTTTGTGATGGAGCTTATCGTTGTTTTTGTAATGACTGGCAAAAGAAGCATCGAAAAAGGCCAGGTTGTAGGCCTGTTTAAAACTACGGGTTGAGTCGTCGATGTTGGGAAAATCATCGGTAGCATAGTAATATCGGTTGGTGTTGTATCGGTAACCGCCTCCAAGTGTTAAGGTTTGGTATCGGAAAAATTTGTCAAAGTCAACTTCTGCCAGCGACGTGGATGACGGGGCAGGGGAGTAGCCTTTAATTTTGCCATACGTGGAGAGGTGTTTGAGATGCGCGTCAAAGCGAAATTTCCCTTTGTGTGTCTGGGTATGAAAAAACTCTGCATAGGGAGTAAGCCTGGAGCCGAATCCTGCTTTTACCATGTTGTTATAGAGGTCGCCCGCCTTGCCTGCTCGCAGCGAGGCAGCTTTGATAGGCTTGAAAGTAACAGGCGTGTAAAAGTACTTGTTGATGGGTTTGAAGTCGAAATCTTTGTTCACAACAGGCATTTCAGGCACTTCGGGCATCAAATTTATTTTATAACTTTGGTTTATCGACGGGTCTACCGAGCCTACAATTACCACCTGCTCGTTGTGTTTGCCCGATGGGTTGTTTTGTGCCACACTGTTGCTTGTTAGGGTGGTAACAAATAATAATGCTAATAATATTGTATAAGACGGATGCAGCATGGATTTATCCATTAACAGGGTGATTAATTTGATTTTATTTTGACTATTCATTTTCGCCCTCCTTTCTTTCGTTGTTTGCAGGTTTGGCATCTTCAATTTTCTTAAGTTTTTCGCGTGCTACCTTTTTCAGGTCTTCGCCCGAGTAGTTATCGATAATGCTTTTTAGCGTTTGTTCTGCCTGGAAGCTGTTGTCGCGCTTGAGGTAAATATCCGACAACAAAATAAACCCTTTGGCAATCCAGTATTCAAAATCGGAATATTGGTCGGAAAGCCGGTAAATGAGCTCCTCGGCTTTTTTGTCATTGTTGTTGTTGAAGGCGATGAATGCCTGATAATACTTGGCTTCAGCTCCCCATTCGCCCGATGTAAGCTTGTCGGTAATGGCAAACTCGCGGTTGGCTTCATCATAATTGCCTGCGCTGTAAGCTGTTTTGGCGATAATATAATGCGCAAAAACAATCTGGTCCTTCGACACCTTATCTGTTTTTAACAAGTCATGGGCAGCATCGGAAGCAACACGGGTCTTTCCGGCGTAGAAAGCGCTGCGCATCATGCCGTCTAACGATTCAAGACGAATGGATTTTGTTTCCGCCCTCTCGGAAAGCTGGGTGTAGTAGGTAAGTGATTTCTCAAAATCTTTGTTGTCAAAAGATATCCGAGCCGATACCAAAAGGGCTTTTATCGTGTATTCATTGTCGGGAAACTGCAGGATTTTTTCATAATAGGTAAGCGCCATTTTTCTATCCTTTTGCCTTTCAAAGCAGTCGGCCATGTAGTAATACGATTTTAGTACGAATCCCCCTTTGGGAAACTTGTTAACGTATTTGCTTAGTGCCTCGATGGCTTTCGTGCATTGCCCGTTGATGTAATAATTTTCACCCATGGTAAAGGTGAGCGAATCCTGTTCCGAGGTGGAGACTTGAACAAAATCAAGTCCTTTGGCGTACTTGAAGTATTCTTCAACATGGCCGGTTTCGGTATAAATATTTTTCAACGAGTTTAGGGCTTCCGTGGCTTCCGAGGAGGCAGGATACCTGTCAACCACCTGTTTAAACACCTTAATAGCCTGATCGTACTGGTTGTTGTTGTAATAGAGGAGTCCCATTTTGGTTAATGCCTTGATGGCATAGGCACTTTTTGGACGCTCTTTGACAATCTTATCGAAACTGGTGATGGCGTGGCGTTGGTCGTGTAACACAAGATAGGTAGAGGCTATTTCGTACAGTACATCAGCGTAAAGCGGCGATTGCCTGTAGCGGCGTACAAAATCGTTTAACGTGGCTATTTTTTTGTTGAAATCTCCTTGTGATCCATAACAGGAAGCTGCCTGGTAAAGTGCGTAATCGGCGTCTTGCTCGTTAGCCGAAGCAACCTGATTGTATAGGCTGAGCGCCAGCTGGTAATCTTTTTGAATGTAATAAGTGTCGGCAAGCCTCAGCCTGGCATCGGTTTTTAACCTGTCAGAAGCATGACTGCTTTGGATAAATCGTTTGAAATAATTGGTGGCCGTTTGATACATTTTTTGGTTAAAGTTACAATAGCCCAAACTGTACAAGGCAGTAGTGTAAAGGTCGCTTTTAACGGCACTTTTTTGCTTCAGAAACAGACTGTAATATTTTGCTGCCTTAGCAAACTGGTGAAGCTGGTAATAGGCATCACCTTGCCAGAATAGCGTTTGGGCATAAAGGTTTTTGTCAGAAGGATATTTGGCGGCTTTTTCAAAAAAGCGAATGGCACCGTTAAAATCAGATCGCCTAAACAGCTCAACCCCTTTGGAATAGGCCAGGTTTTGATATACGCTTTGTAATCGTTTGTTGGGTTTCCCCGATTTGTCGATCGACTCCAGCGCTGCCTGATAATTTTTAGAGGTCAGAAACAGCTGTGTCAGCAGGTCGTAGGCTTCGTTTAAACGAGGGGATGATGGGTTTTCGCTGATGTAACTTTCCAGGATTTTAATTTCATCATTATAAGGGTCGCCACCGGTTTGGATGGTGGCTTTCACATAATTAAACAGGGCATCTGTTTTGATTTCCTCCACGCCACTCATTTGTGATGCTTTTAAAAATGCATCTCTGGCAAACTTATTCTGCGAAGTGTTAAGATAGCAGAATCCAAGGTAGTACCAGGCACTTTGTGCAATTTCAGTCCTCACTTTAGTGGCTTTCTGAAAATTGGCAATGGCTGCATTAAATTCATCGGCTTTGTACTTTACCACCCCGATTTTATAGTTTTCTTCAGGGCCAATCGAGCGCGTGCTTCGCTCATAAACAAGAAAATAGTCGTGGGCTTTATCGTAATTTTTGAGCTCGTAGTATGAGTTGGCCATCAGTCTTGCTATTTCGCCTTTCGATTTTGAAGG
>JANTGU010000142.1 GCA_024762735.1 Bacteroidales bacterium
CCAAAAAGGCAGTCCATTTGCGAGGAACGGCCCAGGGAACTTACTATTCCATTATTTATTACGATGCGCAACAGCGTAACCTGAAACCTGAGATAGACTCCCTCCTTGATGCCTTCGACCGCTCGGTATCGTTATGGGTTCCGCAATCTATTCTCTCACGAGTAAATAACAATGACACTGCTGTTATTGCTGATAAGTGGTTTACCGACAATTTCAACTATTCACAACAAGTTGCAAAAGCTACAAACGGCGCCTTCGATTGTACCGTAGAGCCTTTGGTTGATGCATGGGGTTTTGGTTTTGACGACCCATCCAAAGTAGATTCAACTATTATTGACAGCATGATGCAATTTGTAGGCTACAAAAAAGTTGCCCTGATAAACCATAAAATTATAAAGGATGACCCGCGGTTGAAAATCGATTTTAATGCCATCGCTCAAGGTTATTCGGTTGATGTGGTAGCCGATTTCCTTGAAAGCAAAAACATAAGAAATTACCTGATTGATATTGGCGGGGAAGTTACTGCCAGAGGCGAAAAGCCCGGTGCAACCCCCTGGAAAGTGGGCATCGAAAAACCTGCCGAACACAAAGAAGACGACCGGGTATTAAAGGCCATTATCGGGTTGAAAAACAGTTCTGTGGCCACCTCGGGGAACTACCGGAAATATTACGAAAAAAACGGAGTACGCTATTCTCATACCATCGATCCGAAAACAGGATTCCCGGTAAAACACTCTCTGTTGAGCGTTTCGGTTATTGCAGACAATACTGCCCTGGCGGATGCCTATGCTACCTCTTTCATGGTAATGGGATACGAAAAAGCCCGTGATTTCGTGGAACATAATTCTACCCTGGAAGCCTTTTTCATCTATTCCGACTCAACAGGGCACAACAAAACCTACGGCACTAAAGGGTTTAATAAACTGATACTGGAAGAGTTTAAATAAGACACGTTAAGGCTCTTGTTGCAACCCACTTCTCGCACGGTTTGCAACCGTGCGCCCTCTACAAAGAATTTACTCAAAATAAGAATCGTCAAGTCTCTTAAACTCTTTTCCTGCCCACTTTATATCCCCATGTGGCAAAATAAAAAATGATAAGGTAACAGGGGATAAGGATGGAATAGGCCAACGTACTTCCAATAGAAGGTAATCCCGACAGGAAACCATACAACAACGGAATGGTGGCACCCCCGGCAATAGCCATAATCATAAAGGCCGAACCTAACTTAAGATATTTTCCCAACCCGTCAACAGCCAAAGGCCATATTGCAGGCCACATGATGGAGTTGGCAAATCCCAACGCGGCAATAAACAACACCGAGGTAAAACCCGTTGTTACCACCGCTATTAAAGTGAAGAGGGTTCCCAAGATTGCAAAATATTTAAGTGCTTTTTGTTGTGAAATATATTTTGGAATGGCAATAATTCCAAAGAAATAACCTACAATCATGGCAATCAGCGTAAAGGATGAAAAGAATTTAGCCTCATCAATACCAAAACCAAGCGATTTACCATAGTTAATTAACGTATCAACGGCAACAACCTCAGCTCCCAGATAAAAGAACAGCGTTAACACGCCAAGCCAAAAGTAGGGAAACGAAAAAATACTTTTATGAGCAGGTTGTTCATCGGATTGCTCCTCTTCTTCCGGCTCAACCTCGGGGAGTGAAGAATACTTCACGGCCACCGCCATTAGTACCAGTACCACTGCCATAACAGCATACGGTAAAATCACCTTGGAAGCCAGTGTGTCCAAAATCCCTGCTCGTTGGGCAGCATCGGTAATGCCATCCAGTTGCTTTTCAATTTTATCGATACCGGTTAACACGATAGACCCTAATATGATGGGGCTTAAGATGCCGGCAAACTTATTGGCAACCCCCATGATGCTGATGCGTTTGGCAGCACTCTCAATGGGACCCAGAATGGTTACATAGGGATTGGAAGCCGTTTGCAAAATAGCCAGGCCGGTGCCCTGCACAAACAAACCCAGCAAAAACCAGGTGTAGGTACGCGTGTTGGCAGCAGGAATAAATATCAGCGCCCCCAAGGCCATGATGAGCAAACCCAACGCCATACCATTTTTAAATCCTGTTTTCTTTAATACCATGGATGATGGCAATGCCATAACAAAATAAGAGATGTAAAAAGCAAAAGTTACCAAATACGACTCGAATGAGGTAAGTTCACAAGCTGTCTTTAAAAAGGGAATCAACGTGGCATTAAGCCAGGTTACAAATCCAAAAATAAAAAACAAAACCCCGATGATGATGATAGGCACCAGATAATTTTCCTTCTGTGCCGAACTTACTGCTGCTGTTGAACCTTTTTGCATGGATATACTTTTTAATTGTGAATGACCGCCATCCGTCAAAATTGATGACCGCACAATAATAATAAAAAAAGTCGGGCTAAAATTAATTTAACCCGACTTTTTTAAAATATTTATAAAACTTATCGTTGAATTGCCAATTTTTGAGAAAATAGCTTTCCACCGACAGAGTATTTAACAAGATAAATACCATTGGGTATTGAACTATCGGGTGTCCATGTAAGTTGGTGATTACCGGCTGTTAATTTGTTATTTAACAATGTAGTAACTTTTTGTCCTTGCAGGTTAAAAACATCAATGGAGGTTTGTGCCTCTTCGTGTAACGTAAACGATAGGGTGGTCGATTCCTTTACAGGATTTGGATAAACGGACAACGAGCCATTAAAACCACTGATCTCACCAATGCCCACATATTGTAACATCTCTTTATGCCCGTTCATAATTTCCTTATTATCCAAATTTTGAACAAAAGCAATCACCTCCAGATTATCAGGGTTCCAATCTTCACCAATATCAAAATCATAACTCAGGTTAATCGTGTTATTGTTGGCAATATCGATGGCAGTACCGTTTTCGTCAGGAAGCATCAGACGTTGTACAAAATCCAGTTTGGTTTGTCCCTGCCAGCTATACTGAATATCCGATTCGGTAACCACGAAGTGGAGGACAAAATTACTGCCCATAACCGGGGCATATTTCATCACGGTAACATCCACATGATAGCCACGGCTGGTGGCAGTAGTTGTAAACTGAATGCCTACCCCCACTTTTACAGCTTCCCTGTCTTCCACCAAGGGCAAATAGGCCGAGTAAAGTGATTGATTATTGCTGCCGCCCACGTAGGAAGCAAGGCCGTCGAACACGGCAGTTGGGTAACCGGTAATGCCGTAATAGCCTGTGCGGGCTGCTGCCTCAGGCGTATTGTAAGGATCACTGGCATTGTAACTATGGTATTCGATGGCGGCTACAGGTTTGCCATTGGCAATAAGGTCGTCGGCACCCATGGCGGCTCCGGGGCAGTAAGGACATCCAGTCCCTGTTCCAATTTCAAGCAACACCATATCACGGTCATGGGTATAGGTGTAAACATATTTTGATTTCTCATCATTGGTTGTGTCCATATCCCCACCAAGAAGCGTATTGATGGTTACTTTATAATAGCTATCAGGGGTTGCAAGCTGGAAAGAACCAAACGAGACATCCTGATATTCACCCTTAGCCAGGTTTACTACTGATGTGGTATCGGTAAAAACCAAATCGCCTTCCGGATTGGTAACGGTACAAGCCACATTAAACGATTCGGTATTAAGCCCTGCGTTATAAACAGTACCCTCAGGGGTATAGTTACTGTAAGGTTGAAAATAGACACCTCCCAAAACTTCAGATGTTGAAGCGTCGTGGTCAAAAGGCGTAAAAAGACGAATATCGTCGATATACCAATCGTTAATATTATAGGAACTGCCATTAAAATAGAGACAAAACTGAAAATCGGATGCCCCCACGTCGGGCGTGGTTATGGTCAATATTTTGTGCTCTGCAGGAATGGTGGTACCGGGAACTTCCCATGCTACATTCCAGTCACCACCCCCCGAACGGGTTGCTACCCCGATATGCTCCGTGGAGCCACCGTAAAAATCAAGCATGTGGTTAAATTCAACCGACAAGTCGGTAACCCCTGTCAGGTCAACAACCGGTGAAATAAAACGTGTATAGCCGTTAAACTGAGGACTCCAGTGCAGATTAGCCTCCCCAGCATGGGCACCATTGGCGTTTCTGGTATCTGATTTAGCCCAGTTTGCACTATGGGCATCGATACTCCAACCGGCCGGGGGAAACGTGGAAGAAGTAAAATCTTCTGAAAGATAGGTTTGTGCTTTCACAAACATGGTCGCCAAAAGCAAGGCGATTAGAAAGGAAAAATGTTTCATTACTTTAATTTTTTAAATTTACTATGTAATACTTGACTTCCTCTGACAGGGAATAAACTAATTAAGTTGCAAGGCATTCAGTCAAAACTACTAATCAGCCTTATTTTAAATTTCATTTATCCCTTTACTTATCGTGGATAATGTTGTAACTTTGGAGTTGAATCACTTTTTCATAAATGTTAAAAATCTCTGTTATGTTAAAGCATCTATCGTTGGGAAGTTTGGTTTTAAGTATGGTCATCCTGCTGACTTTTACACTTAGTGCTCAAAATAAATGCAAGGTACTGGTCAAAGAGATTAGTGCCCAATATCATGGTAAGTGCCGAAACGGTCTGGCGCAGGGGAAAGGTAAAGCAGAGGGCATCGATGTGTATACCGGACATTTTAAGGATGGTTACCCTGATGGAAAAGGAACCTACGTATGGGCAAACGGGGATCGTTATACCGGCGAATGGGAACATGGTAAGCGATCGGGTACCGGCGAACTTACGCTGCATATGGCTGAAGGGGATTCTACATTAAAGGGTTTATGGAAAGATGATAAATATTTGGGACCACCCCCTCCTAAACCGGAGGTGTTGTATAAGTCAAGCGTAGAGCGCTACACTTTCCAAAAAATAGGAGCGTCTAGAAACAGGGTATTGATTGATGTATATCAAAATGGATCGAGAAATCCCGTGCTGGATGATTTGATGATTAGCAGTACGAGCGGGACAAAAACTTTTGTGAGTAATTCGTTTGGCTATGAGTTTGTTGAATTTCCAGTAACGATAAAGGTAATATACTATACCTTCAGCAAGTTGCACACTCAAAAAATGTACGTTAAATTTGAATTTACTATCTCGGAACCGGGTGATTGGCGGGTGGCCATCTTCAATTAGGCTAACCGGCTGATTGCGCTAAAGTGGCAATACGCAACTCTTCGGAATCAAAAAGATCCGTTACCATCCTTTTTAATGAACGCCTGGCACGCGACAATTGTGATTTAGAGGTGTTGACCGAAATCTCCATCAACGACCCAATCTCCTTGTGCGAATATCCTTCAATGACATTTAAGTTAAAAACAGTGCGGTAACCATCGGGTAAAGTCTTAATAATTTCCAGTAGCTCTTCGTGATTCATTTTAGCCACGGCACTAATGTTGTCTTCGTTGGCCACATAATATTGAACACTTTCTGGGTCAACCCCTTTAGAGATTAGATTTTTCCGTTTGTAAAAATTAAGGGCTGAATTAACCATGATTTTGCGGAGCCATCCTTCAAAAGAACCTCTGCCTGTAAAGTCTTTTAAATACCGGAAGACCTTGATAAATCCTTCCTGAAGAATATCTTCGGCATCGGTAGCGTTTTTAGCGTACCGCAAACAGACACCAAACATAGCCGGTGAATACTTTTCATATAACTTAAATTGTGCCTGTCGATCATTATTAAGACACTGACGAATGATTTCTTTTTGACCAAGTAATTTTTTATCCATATTTGCCTTTTGTAAATGTCCAAATTGCATGTTTTCATGAAACATTGCGCTAGCAAATGTAAAGTTATAATGTTATAAAGCTTATTTCAGGACTTCTACAAAAATACTACAAGCTATTTATTACTTCTACAAGGTACTTTAGATAGTACTACAATAAGTTTTCTATTTAGCTGTTTATAGGTAGGTTAAATATTTTACACCCCTACATTTTACTAAAGGCAACTTATATAATCGGTTAAGCTCGTGCTATTATCAATACCACATTTTTTTCGTAGCCGATAGCGGCTCATCTCAACAGCTTTTACCGAAGTGTTGTTGATAGAGGCGATTTCTTTGGAGCTTAATTTAAGTTTCAGCATGTCGCATAACCGCTCTTCATTTTTTGTAAGGGTGGGAAAATGTTCTTTAATTTTATGAAAAAAGCCATCATAGTTCTGGCTTACCTTTTGGTCAAACAGGTCGATGTCCTCCTGAATTTTAAGCACCTGCTTAATATTCATAATCATCTCTTTCAAGCGCTTG
>JANTGU010000143.1 GCA_024762735.1 Bacteroidales bacterium
ACTTGAATAAAATATTTAATAAAATGAATGATATTTTTTATAACCCACCCCTTATCCCCTCCGGGTGAGGGGAATTATTGGTATTCATTTTATTAAATATTTTATTCAAGGTCTTTCATTTTGTACTATGAAAAATCAGAAAATAAATTCCTTTATTCCCCTCCATTGGAGGGGCGCAGGGGTGGGTTGATTAATTAACTTATTTATTTTCTGATTTTTCAACCTTATATGTTTACACTGATTAGTTACAAACGCTTAGGCAAGCCGATTATTCTGTTATTTTCGCAAAAATTAATGTTTATGGCGGGTATTTATATTCATATTCCTTTTTGCAAGCACAAATGCAATTACTGTAATTTCTTTTCGGTGGCATCGATTAAATATCGTGATGTTTTTGTTGATGCGTTGCTTAGGGAAATGGAAATGAGAAAAGATTACCTGAAAAATGAATTGGTTCACACCATCTACTTTGGGGGCGGCACCCCATCGTTGTTAACCATTGATGAGATAAATACCATCCTTGCCAAAGCAAACACCCTGTTTAATATAAATGCTGATTTAGAAATTACGCTGGAAGCCAACCCCGACGACCTGAGTTTGGATAAAACCGAAGATTTAAAACGATACACTCCCATCAATCGATTTAGTATAGGTGTACAAAGTTTTTTTGATGATGATTTACATTATCTCGACAGGCAACACAATGGTACACAAGCACGGCACGCCATCGAAAATGTACAAAAAGCAGGTTTTAACAACATGACCATTGATTTAATTTATGGCATTCCGGGATTGTCGCTGGAAAAATGGCACAAAAATCTTGATATCTTTTTTGACTATCATATTCCGCACCTGAGTTCCTACAGTCTGACCGTGGAGCCCAAAACGGCACTGCAACATCAAATTAGCAAACAAAAGCGGGCAGAAGTTGACGAGGAACTGAGCATTCGTCATTTTGAAATATTGCTGGAAAGGATAGCGCAAAACAACTATGTACACTACGAAATTTCCAATTTTGCCAAAAAAGGTTTTTACTCCAAACACAATAGTATTTACTGGCTGGGCGATCATTACCTGGGGTTAGGCCCGTCGGCACACTCCTTTAACGGTCACTCGAGACAGTGGAATGTTGCCGCCATTAAAAAGTATATCGATTCGGACATGGTTGATAAAATGGTTGCCGAAAAAGAAGTGTTATCGGTAAATCAACTTTTTAACGAGTATGTAATGACCTCGTTACGTACTTCCTGGGGGTGCGACCTGGAACATATCAACAATGTTTTCGGAAGCAGCTATACAGCCTTCTTCACCGGTAGTGTCAAGGGATTTATCAAAGAGAAAAAGATTATTCAAAACGGTAACCGGTTTGTGTTATCGAAAACAGGTAAGCTGTTTGCCGATGGCGTTGCCGCTGATTTGTTTGTGGATGATGATTTTTAGCGGCTATCCTATTTTTGAAATGGACACCAGGCGAGGATAATCTAAAATTTCAACTTCTTTTCCTTCAAACTGTAAAATACCATCGTTTTTAAATTCTGAAAGTGTACGGATAACATTTTCGGTTGACATGGCAATCAGTTCTGCCATTTCGCGGCGTGTTACGGGTAGTTTGAATTTCATGTCGTGATACACCTGATTGGATAAATAGATAAGAATACTGGCTACCTTGCCTCTTATTTGAAGCTGTGCTTTGGTGAAGCGGCTTGAAATAACCTCATCGGCAATTAACCCCATGCGCCTGATCACATTAATGGCAAACTTGCCATTGGTTTGTACCAGCTGGTAAATAGCATCCAAACCCACTTCGCAAACATGCGTTTCTTCCAGGGCTGCAATGGAGTACTGGTACGTCTCGTTCGAAAACAGATGCAACAAACTGACAAAATCGCCCGGTTTGTTGATGCTTAAAATATGGTCTTTTCCGGTTTGATCAGTTTTATAAAGTTTTACTAAACCGGTACGTAAATATAAAAACGAAGTAAACGGGTCTCCCTCTTTTTTGATTGTTTCGCCCTTTGAAAAAGCTTTTTCGCTGCGAGCACTGTTTACCAGCCTGAACTCCTGCGGGTTCAACGAATCAAACAATAGATTACGAAAGACACATTTTTCGCATGCCTGAATAGTTTGTGTTATTTTCATATTTACAAAGGTATATATATTAACTAAATGAAAGGCATAAAAGCTAATATTTATTATGTTTGTTTTGTGTTGATTATGTTTTAGTACTTTTGCCCAATACATGATGGAAGAGCAAACAACCAAACATAAGCCCGAAGAAGAAGAAAAAGTAATGAGCTTTTGGGATCATCTCGAAGAGCTTAGGTGGCATATTATGCGGTCGATAATTGCGGTGATGGTGCTGGCTGTTATTGCCTTTTTAAACCGGAAAATAATTTTCGATTACATTATTTTGGCTCCCAGCACCCCTCATTTTATTACCAACCGGGTTTTATGCCGGATTGGTGAAATTATTCATGTCTCCTCCATTTGTATCAAGAGCCTGCATTTTCAAATTATCAACATCAGCATGTCGGGACAGTTTTTAACCCACATGTATATTTCTACGGTAGCAGGATTTATTTTGGCTTTTCCCTATATTTTATACGAAATATGGCGCTTTATTAAACCGGCCCTCTACGATAAAGAAGAAAAATACAGCAGGGGTGGGGTACTCATCAGCTCGCTACTGTTTTTACTGGGCATATTGTTTAGCTATTTTCTTATTGTCCCCCTGACGGTAAATTTTTTAGGTAATTACCAGGTAAGCAATTCGGTGATGAATCAGATATCACTAAAATCTTATATCAACACGGTAGTATCGGTTACTTTTGCCGTGGGGATTGTATTTGAACTTCCCATACTGGTTTATTTTTTAACCAAGATTGGTGTTATCACTCCAACCTTTTTAACCTCGAACCGCAAGTATATGTTTGTGGTGTTGTTAATTCTTTCCGCCATTATTACCCCTCCTGACATGTTTAGTCAAATCATGGTGGTAATCCCCCTGGTGGGGCTCTACGAGGTGAGTATCAAAGTTTCGCAAAGGATTTATAAAAAAGTCCAGGAAGAGGAGATTTAATGAACATGACTGTTTCCGTTACCGGTGCCAATGGGCTTGTGGGATCCAACCTCATCAGGTTGTTGCTTACAAAAGGTTATAAGGTAAAAGCACTTGTTCATCAACACGCTAAGGCGCTGGAAGGATTAACTGTTGAGATATTCAAAGGTGACATGCTGGATAAAGCGGTGCTGACAAGGCTTTTTACCGACACAGATGTTGTCTTTCATGCAGCAGCCATCATATCGATTGGAGAATACTCGTATCAAACCGTTTATCGAGCCAATGTGGAAGGCACGCAAACAGTATTTTCCACTGCAAAAAAACTTGGTGTTAAAACCTTTGTACATTTTAGTTCTATTCACGCCCTTAGTCCTCCGGCAACAGGGATGCCCTGTACCGAGGATTGTAGTTTAGCAACAGACTCGCGATACAGCTATGAAAAAACCAAGGCTTTGGCTCAAGCGTGGCTGCAACAGCAAAAGGGCAACGGAATGAAAATTGTTATTTTAAACCCTACTGCCATTGTTGGCCCACACGATTATAAACCTTCGTTTATAGGCGAACTGCTCGGCAACGTGCTACGCAAAAAGTTACCGGCGATTGTTAACGGGGGTTACAACTGGGTTGATGTTCGTGATGTTGCCGAGGCAGCCCTCCTCGCAGCAGAAAAAGGGGTTGATGGCGACCACTATCTTGTATCGGGTTATTGGCTTAGTTTACCCGAGCTAATCGGGCTTATGGAAAAAATTACCGGATTAAACGTAATGCCCCCTGTTATTCCGTTTTGGTTGGCACGGGTAGGTGTTCCTTTTTTAAAACTCTGGTCGAAGATTACCGGAAGCCGGCCTTTGTATACGCGTGAGTCGTTGCAGATATTGCAAAACAGCAGCAAAAACATCGTGCCCGAAAAAGCCAGGGCTGTTTTGGGCTACACTGCCCGTCCAACTGAACAAACTCTTCGGGATACGCTGGAGTGGATGCGCGAAAATAGTTTTTGAAAACCGTGGTAAACTACCAACGAGGTAACCCGCGTGAGGGATTGCAGCGATACCCCGCAGAGGCTGTTTAAAAAGTAATACTAGAGATTAGTCAGTCACACTTCGACTATCACTTCGACGGGCTCAGTGTACAAGCTCAGTGTGACACCAATTTTTAGTGTAAAAACGATTTACTTTTTAAACAGCCTTGAGGAGTTAAGCGTAAAGCCCGGCCTGACGTCAGGAAGGACACGCCCAAAAAATGAAAACATCAATAATTTAAATCTGACTATCTTAGCAGGGAATAAACGGGTGGTTACTTTTGTCTAATAAAGCAAACAACAACAAACTGTGAAAGAGGCGTACCGAAAAGATTTTGAGCTGGTTAAAAAAGCGGCCGAGGGCGATCAATTTGCCTTTGGTGCTATTGTGCGACAATTTGAGGGGTTGGTGGCTAAAACGGTAATAGGTATGCTGGGCAACACGCAAGAGGCTGAAGACACCGGACAGGAGGTTTTTATCCGTTTTTACCGTTCGATGAACCAATACAAAGGCGATTCGGCACTGGGAACTTACCTTACACGCATTGCCATCAATCTTTCGCTAAATGCCTTGAAAAAGCAAAAGAGCCATGCTACCAACGAACTGAGTAAAATGGAGTACCAACTGAGTGGTGATGATGAAACTGAAAGTACTGATAACCGCGAGATTATTGAAAATGCCCTGGCACAACTTGAACCTGAGTTCAGAAGCGTGGTGGTATTGCGGCTTGTTGAGGGGTACTCGACCAAAGAGACTGCCGATTTGTTAAAACTACCTCTGGGAACCGTTTTATCGCGGCTGTCGAGGGCACAAAAAAAATTGAAATCATTATTGAAAAAAGAGCTTACACATTAAGGGAACAGCGTTATGGAAACTTTAAGAGCATTATTAATCAAGTCTTACGAAGAAGGGGGATTAACTCCCGAAGAACAACACCTGCTGGATGGAGCTTTGGCTGATCACGAGGAACTTCGGCAGGAGCAAACAGAGCTGGAGGCCTTGCACAAAATGCTGGCCAACTATACTCCGGCTTTTAAACCTGGCTTTGCCGGCAGGGTTTTAGAAACCGTTTCGCAGGCAACGGCTTCCTCTGACGACAACCTCTATTTTCTTTTTAAACGGTTTGCGTTAACAGGCGTGGCCGCTATTATCGCCTTGTTAATTTCCGTTTACTTTACGGATGGCAATTTTTCGTTTGATGCCTTGTTAGGGCTTTCAGACCTTTCAAAAGACAATTTGTTGTTGGCATTATCAACTTTTTAAATTTAGTACCATGAACTTACGATTAAAAAACAGTTTAATACTTACCGGAACACTGATAATAGGGCTGGTTCTGGGGGTTTTAATAAGCGGACGGGTGATGCACTCGAAGATGACCCGGTTTAGAAACTTTTATACCGAGCAGGGTTTTAACCAGCAAATAATGCGGGTGATTCGTCCCACTGAAGATCAGAAAAAACAGCTGGAGCCGGTTTTCAAGGCACAGGCTAAGCGTAACCACGACCTGTTTATTCAATGTCGCGAAAATCACCGTGAATTGATGGAACAATTCAAACAGGAGCTTAACCAGTATCTTACTGCCGACCAGCTGAAACGTTTGGAGCGCATGGAAATGCGAATGCGGAAAAACCAGCCTGATCATTTTCCTCCACCGGACATGGAGCCTGGCAGAGGACGTCGGGGACCGGGACCCCACAATGGAAGGCGGCAGGGGAATTAAAAGGTAATGAGTTTTTTACATTTATAACACGGTTGCTTGTAAGCAGGTTCCAGACACAAAAAAAGGGGAGTCGAACCACCAACTCCCCACGCAAACCACAAATTAAAACTGATGTTTAATTTGAATTATTAATTACTAACCAAAATATCTTATAAAAGATGAAGCCAAAAAAGCATAGTCAGCAGCCATGCAGGATACTTTTCCGGCTTCGGGATATAACTTTTCAATTATCGTGCCAATAAATTGTTTTGGCTGATATACAGTATTATATAAACAGCACCGGTGCTTGTTTAGTTGTTCAAATAGAAAATAATTCCAGCGTGGAGAAAAACCGGTATAACTTTTACAAACCGGGCTCAGATTATAAAGTTTTCTAATTTAAAGGTTGGCCATAGCTTGCTTCAATCAGAAAGGAAAGAGTAACCGGTAGGATGG
>JANTGU010000144.1 GCA_024762735.1 Bacteroidales bacterium
CTCTCTCTCTCTCTCTACAGTTGCCGGGATTTCATGTTGTATTTTAAGTAAACTGTTTTTCATGGTTTTGTTGCAAGGGATAAAGGTAGGTAAATTTCTGAGATTATAATTCTTTTTTCAAAACCTCGAAGCCAGCACCCCCGTTTTTTTCCAGCTTTTAACATTGCCGTCGGTATCAAAAGCACGGATATAAAAAATGTAGATACCCACCAATGCTTTGGCGTTGTCGTCGGTAATACCATCCCAGCTGATGCTGCCGGAGGTACCTGATAGCTCATTATCGGCAAGATGCCTTACCACCTGCCCGTTTTGGTTGTAAACCATAATCTTCAGGTTGTAACCGGGCTTATCAAAATGGTAACTGATGTTGATTACATCATCGCGGCCATCGTTGTCGGGGGAAAAGGTTTCGGGTTCAATGGTAATTTCATCTTCCGATAAACCTGGGTTTACCCATTGCGAGTTTTGATAACCGGGTGTTCCAAAGCCAACGCTTTCGGCCGCCGAATGCCAGTTGTGAACATCGTTGGTGGGAGCATCGGGGTTGATGCGTTCAAGCGCCACACCATCCACGTAGTGCAACAGTGGGTATTGCATGCTTTCGTTGTAGGTAAAACTGTCGATAAGGGTGTCATCAACGGTTGAGAGGAGGACTGTTCCGGCATCGTTGTTATACGAGGGAAAGGGATCTACCTCCTGAAAAGCATCAGGGTTGTTGGTGGCATATTGTGCTTTTACCTTTTCCGGCGATTTGGTCAGCACCATGTATCCCTGAGGCATCAGCAGCAACTGGCTTTCCGAAATGGTATAAAAGGTGGTGTCGGGCGGATTGGGCGGCGACACACGAACCGAGCCAATGTTGCACCGGCTTAAGTCAATCACTTTTGCCGAGCGGTTGTAAAGCTCCACGTAATCTACCCCATCCCCTAAAGGATTAAACAGAATTTCGTTGATAACCACATCCAAAGGGGCAATGTTTTCGGGAATCCCGAAGGAGAGGGTAAGATTGTTTTCGGGTTGCAGCCCGGCACAGTTGGCCATGGTTTTGTCTATTTCAAGATGATACAGCAATCCCGTGGTAAACGGCGTACTGAAATAGAGTTCTGCTTTTTGCGGCTCCGTGGCATCGGTATAAACGGCCGAAGGTGACCCCACCCCGTTGTCAACCGTGTAGAGATTTGTGTTTTCAACTACCTGTGCCTCCATGGCCTGGTTGAACCAAATACGCATAATGTCGTTGGCTATCAGCTCGAACCGGTCGATGTCAGGAGGCAGTACCATGTTGCTAAAAACTGAGTTTTTTTCGCCGGGTGTGCCACCATAACTGCTTTCGGAAGCCCGCCAGTTGTCGATGCCTGAACAGAAATTATCGGGATTAATCTGCTCGATGGACCAACCGCCTTCCTCTTTGTCAGCATCGTGATACCAGCTTTGGGTGTAAGCAACCTGACTGATGGTTTCGCCGGCGTTATTTTGCAACACCAGCGTTTGTCCCGAGTTGGTGAGCGAAAAGCTGCTGAACCCGTAAAAATCGCCAAAGTTGGCAAAATCGTGGGCAGCTTCCTCTTTTCCCAAAATCAAATAGCCATTTGGGCTGATGGTCACGCTTTGAATATCTTTTTCGGAAGTACCCACGAGCAGCTTCCAGCCATCCAGCGAAATGGCTTTGTCAGTCCGGTTGTAAAGTTCCAAAAACTCATATTTCGGCAATCCGATGGAAGGAGACGGGTCAGGATATATTTCGTTAATAACCACATCATATTGGGCAGCCTGATACCACGAAAAGCTTGTTTGAAAAGGCTGCATCCTGTTTCCCGACAGGTCTTCAATGTTTGAAATTGTGATATTATACAGTAACCCGTTTTGAAATTTCTGCTGAAATGTAAGCCGCGCCTCCAACCCGATAAGCGACACCTCTGACGGGTTTTGAATCCCCTGGTCAACCTGATAATTGGCAGGCAACGTGGCGCTGTTTTCTGCCACCGGTTCATCAAACAGTATGGAAAGCGTAGAATCGGAAGTGGCTGTTGCTGACATCACCCCGGGGGGAATGGTATCTACCACCACATCGCCCACGTACACATTATCCCAGTAAAAATTATCGGCGTTGCTTTTGGTATATTGGGCATAAAAGCCGAACCGGGAAGTAGTTTGAAAAGTGTTGTCGCTGCCCGAAGCTTCCGGCTGATAAATGCCGCTTCCCTCCTTGTCGATGAATATTTCCCAAAGACCGGTTTCGTCACGGGTTATTTTAAACCCAAGGCTGAACGAAGAAGCTATCAGCCCTTCGGTGCCGCGACAGACCGAAGTAACAGTTTCGCCATCCTGCTTAAAAAGTTCGATGGCATCGCTACTGCCCGATTCGCCCAGCTGTAAAAAATATCCTTGTAAAGGTTCCGTCAGGTTTTGCCGGTTGCTCACCAGATAAATTCTACCGTAGTTGTTCGATGAGGGCGAAAAAGATTGCTTCACCCATAAGCGCCATTCACACTGCGAGGCTTTTTGGTTGGCGGTGGATAACCATGAAACGCCCTCGACACTATCGTTAAGTTGTAACTGTAGAGCGGTATTCACAACAAAAGTTTCAGCGGTTCCTGTCCAGGCAGGATTTTGAGTGAAATCGCCATCGGTAAAATCGTCGCTAACCTGTGCCGTCACCATCAAGGGTAACCAAATAAGTAATAATAGTAGTTGTTTCATTATTTTGGTAATTTTGCGCGATAAAATTAGATTGTTAAAAGTAAGAAAATTTTTAACTATTCAGGATAAAGCACTGAAGCAATGAAATATTCATGTTTGATCTTAAACACACCCGCCCCCGCCCGAACGACGCCTGTCGGGCAGGCGAACGACGTTCAGTCGGGCGGGCGCGTAATCCGATGAGAAAACAAATTGCTGTGTAACAATTAAATACAAAATTATAAACAGATGAAGATAGCCATGGTAGGAGCCACCGGGTTGGTGGGCAGGGAGATGATAAAGGTGTTGGAGGAGTTTGACTTTCCGGTGGAAGTGCTGTTGCCGGTTGCTTCAGAAAAATCAACGGGAAAATCAATCTTTTTTGAGGGTCGCGAAATAACCGTGATCTCGGTGGAAGATGCCGTGGCCGCCAAACCTCTCATTGCTATTTTTTCAGCCGGGTCAGAAGTCTCTAAAAAATGGGCGCCGGTTTTTGCAGAGGCCGGAACCACGGTCATTGACAACTCCTCGGCCTGGCGGATGGATGACAACGTTCCTTTGGTAGTTCCTGAAATAAATGCCGGTATTCTTACCAAAAAAGACAAAATCATTGCCAACCCCAACTGCTCTACCATTCAGTTGGTGATGGTGCTGGCTCCGTTGCAAAAAAGGTACGGCATCAAAAGAGTGGTGGTTTCCACTTATCAATCGGTTACCGGAAGTGGCGCCGGGGCAGTAGAGCAACTGATGGCCGAACGTGATGGCCGAAAGGCTGAAAAAGTGTACCCTCACCCCATCGACCTGAACGTGTTGCCGCACGCCGGTGATTTTGAAAAAGAGGGCTACACCACCGAAGAGCTTAAACTGGTGAACGAAACCAAAAAGATACTGGATGCGGATATCCCGTTAACAGCTACGGCAGCACGTGTCCCCGTGACAGGAGGACATTCGGAAGCCGTTAACATTGAGCTGGAAAAAGATTTTACTATTGAAGAGGTAAAGCAACTTCTGGCCAATACCCAAGGGGTAGTTCTGGAGGATGATCCCGAAAAAAACCACTACCCGATGCCCATTCACGCCAAAGGGAAAAATGAAGTTTTCGTCGGCCGTATCCGAAGAGATTTTTCCGTTGAACTCGGGCTCAATGTTTGGATTGTAGCCGACAACATTCGTAAAGGAGCTGCTACCAACGCGGTGCAAATAATGGCTCACCTCATTCATAACAAATTAATAGCAAGATAGTTGAAAATATATCGAAATATAGAAGAAATTGAAAGGGTTAACAACGCGGTAGTTACTACCGGCACCTTCGATGGGGTGCACCTGGGTCACCAGGCGGTTTTTGACGTGATGAAAGCAGAAGCAGCCAAGGTTGGCGGCGAAACGGTGGTGGTCACTTTTTTTCCGCACCCCAGGTACGTGCTGGGTCTTGATGTGGATTCGTTAAAGTTCATCACCACCATGGAACGGAAAATTTCCCTCATGGAAAAGGCCGGCATCGACCATCTTTTCATTATTGAATTTACCAAAGAGTTCTCTCGCAACTCCTCCGAGGCATTTGTCACCAATTACATCATCAACCCTTTTCATCCCAAGAAAATTATCATTGGCCACGACCACCATTTCGGACGCAATCGTCACGGTAGTTACGAGCTGCTTTTAAATTTAGGTGCCGAATATGGATTTGATGTTATTCAGGTTGCCCCGCTTAAAATTAACGGGGTAACGGTAAGCTCGACCCGCGTGCGCAACCTGCTGGAAAAGGGAAGCATAGCCGAGGCCAACAAGCTGCTTGGTTACGAATACTCCATCAAGGGCATGGTGGTGCATGGCAACGGCATCGGCCGCACCATTGGCTATCCCACTGCCAACATCAAAGTGGGGAACGAGTATAAACTAATTGCAGCCAACGGGGTTTATGCCTGCCGCGTGGAGTACAACGGGCAACTTCACGGGGGCATGACCAACATTGGTTTCCGGCCTACCATCAACCAAAGCAGCCTCACCATCGAAGTCAATATTTTTGATTTTAACAAAGACATCTACGACGAAACCATTACCATCTATTTTGTGGACAGATTGCGCAACGAAGTAAAATTTAACAATTTATCAGCTTTAAAAACCCAGCTGGCTAAAGATAAAAAGAAAGCACAGGAAATATTGTAGGGTTGGTTTAAAGCAGCCTGATGGTTGTTCCTTCCTGTTTACATTTCCGCAAACGTTTGCATATGGATTTTCACACCACACCATGAAAGTTTGATCTGTTTTTATGCGAACAACGTGATATTTAACACCAAAAGCACGTTTTTTACTTCATTTCCTTTATTTTTGTGTTTGATATCTAAAATAGGATTACCAAAAAATTTACCATTATGAAAAAAAATTATACGCTGGTTTTACTGGTGCTGGTGCCCTTTTTACTGTTTTCAAAGTCGTATCACACCATTGCAATCGATGGAAATGCTTCTGGCTGGGCAGCCGACGAAACCTTCGATAACATCAGCCACGATGGCTATGCAGGTGTTAAACATGCCAACTTCACCTGGGATGCCGACTATATTTACATGGCCGTGCAAGATAACGATGCCGATTACAATAACATGGCTACCTTTATCTATTTTGACACCGACCCTTCCGGAACCCTTGGCACAACCGATGCTTATGCATGGGGCGACTATATTGTATCGCCGTTTAATGCCGATTATGTGGTAGCATGGAAAAACAACTACAACGACGATTATATCGAAGTTAAAAAATACAACAACGATAACGGAACCTGGGATTTATTGTCTAATAATAATCAGGCATACATTCTTGACGGGACGGATACCGTGGTTCGGTTTTTTGTAATTGACAATTCAGATACGCGTGAAATCAGAATTAAGCGTTCGTTTATTAATAGCCCTGATGCCGTTAAAACCTGCATGTTTACCGAGCAGCAATGGACTGGGTCAGGCAATTATCGATACCTGGTTTGGCCTTCGGAAGGGTGGACTGATGGCAACAGGGCTTTTGGCCAGGCTATTCCCCACTATTATGGTTTCTTATTGGAAGATCATGTTTCGTTGGATTCCATTCCATACTACGATGCAGCTTTTACCCAATGGACAGGAGCTTCAGGGGCAAACTGGAACGATGTTACTAACTGGTCGATGGGTACTCCCGGCGACACAACACTAACCATTATCCCGTCAGGAAATGCCGTTTTAGTAAATGCTCCTAGCCAGAATGTATTTGATTTGGCTTTGAAACCGGGTTCGGTGGTAACCATTCCCACGGGACAGTCGCTTACGGTTAACGGTGGATTTTTTAACACGGCCGGTGCCGGTGGCATGGTTGTCAACTCAACCTTTTCGGGCAATGGATCACTCATTGTTAAAGGCTTTGCCGGTGTATCGGTAACAGCAGAATGTTACGTGACAGCCGACAAATGGCACTCGTTTGCCGCCCCGGTTTCTAACCAGACCACCACGCAGCTTTT
>JANTGU010000145.1 GCA_024762735.1 Bacteroidales bacterium
ATATACCGGCTTCTGGAAATGGCGTGTAAAAAAGCACCTTAAACCCAAAGGCTTTAGCAAACTGAGCAAGGAGGCGTTAAAAAAATATGCCGATATTTTTGACCTCACGGTTGATGAGCTTCAAGACATTGATAGAATTAAGAACGACAAGACAGAAGCATGAATATAGAGATGAATTTTGAGCACCGGCAGCTGGCACATTGCGAAAACGGTGTTGTTTCCAATATGTTGCGTTACTATGGCATCGACCTGAGTGAACCCATGATTTTCGGCATCGGCTCGGGCTACTTTTTTTCACACATGCCATTCTTAAAGGTGGATAATATTCCTGTTACCTCTTTTAGGCCGCTGCCGGGCATTATCTTCAAAAGAGTTTCCAAACGGTTGGGATTTCATTTTGAAAAGCATCGCTACAAAAGTCCCTACAAGGCCATGGAAGCGCTGGATCAAAATCTGGAGCAACAAATCCCGACGGGCATGCTGGTGGGCGTGTATCATCTCACCTACTTCCCCACCCGCTACCGGTTTCATTTTAACGCGCACAACATCGTGGTATATGGCAAAAAAGATGACCACTATCTGATTAGCGATCCCATCATGGAAAATAAAACCACGCTGACCCACAAGGAGCTGATGCGCGTGCGCTATGCCAAGGGAACTTTTGCTCCTAAAGGACACATGTACTGGCTAAAAAACGTACCGGAAAGTTTTGATGTTAAAGGAGCCGTTATTAAAGGTATCAGGCACACCTGCAAAGATATGACCTCCATTCCCGTGCCTATGTTTGGTGCCAAAGGAATTAAATATTTATCGAAAAAGTTCAGACAATACCCTTCCAAACTCGGGGCTAAAAGAGCTTCGTTGTTTACAGGCCAGATTGTGCGGGCACAGGAGGAAATTGGTACCGGGGGAGCCGGATTCAGATACATGTATGCGGCCTTTTTGCAGGAAGCAGCCGGGGTTATTGGCAAACCCGAATTAAAAGAACTTTCTTACGAGATGACTGCCATTGGCGACCGGTGGCGTGAGTTTGCCGTGATTGCAGGCCGCATTGTGAAAAACAGGGCCAAAGAGGGGGAAGACTACAACGCGGGTGCCAATATCTTGTTGGACATCTCCGAAAGGGAACAACAATTTTTTACCAGGCTGAAAAAAGTAGTTTCATAGATGAGCCGGGAGCCAGCCATAAAAGTTACGGGTTTAACAAAACAGTATGCCCAGGCGGAAAAACCGGCGGTTGACGGACTAAACCTAAGCATTATGCCGGGCGAGATTTTTGGGCTGCTGGGACCCAACGGGGCAGGTAAAACCACCACCATCTCGATGCTTTGCACGCATCTTGAACCAAACAGCGGAACCATCGTCATCAACGGTAGGGAGATTTCATCGCACCGAACAGCCATTCGAAAAGAGATAGGGTTTGTGCCGCAGGACATTGCCCTTTACGACAAACTCTCTGCCCGCGAGAACCTGCTCTTTTTTGGTAACATGTACGGGTTAAAAGGAAAAGCACTAAAGGAAAAAATCGAATTTTGGCTGGACACGCTTGGCCTCCGTGACAAGGCGGGGAAACAAATAAAAACTTACTCAGGGGGCATGAAAAGGCGTGTTAACCTGATGGCCGGCTTGTTACACGAACCCAAAGTATTGTTCCTCGATGAACCCACCGTGGGGATTGATGTGCAGTCGAAAAACATCATCATCGAATCCTTACAAGAGGTAAACAAACAAGGAACAACCATTATTTATACTTCGCACCACATGGATGAAGCCGAGCACTTTTGCAGCCGCATCGCCATTATTGATTACGGCAAGATTATTGCCAAGGGCAAGCCTGAAACGCTCATAAAAGATTGTGAGGGATGTGAAAATTTAGAGTCCATTTTTTTGAAATTAACAGGGAGAAAGTTGAGGGATTGAAAAATTGTAACTAATCAGTATTAATAAACAGTGTGGAAAAATCAGAAAATAAATAGATTGGAAATTTACCCACCCCTGCTCCCCTCCGATGGAGGGGAATAGCGGAATTTAATTTCTGATTTTTCATAGTACAAAATGTATTATCTTGAACAAAATATTTAATAAAATGAATACCGCTAACTCCCCTCACCCGGAGGGGATAAAGGGGTGGGTCATAATAAATATCATTCATTTTATTAAATATTTTGTTCAAGTACATCACACTGATTAGTTACGAAAAATTTAATGTTTATGATAAAATTCACGGCATCGGTAAAAAAAGAATTCTTGTTGCTTGTACGCGACATGGCAGGCCTGTCCATGCTGTTTATCATGCCCATTGCCCTGGTAATTATTATGGCGTTGTTGCAGGACAGCAGCTTTAAAGTGCTGGAAGAAAAAAAGATTCCGGTAGTCATTATTAACAACGACCAGGCCATTTTTGGCAATAACATCGTTGAAGGACTTGGAAAATCAAAGTTTTTTGAGGTTACCACGTTAAACTCGGGTGATAGTGCAATGCTAAAGAAAGAGGTCGCTTCGGGGAAATATATGATTGGGATCGTGGTTTTGAAAGAGGCTTCTCAATCGATTCAAAGAAATTTAAACAAAGATATCTACCGCCAATTCCCCGAAGAGATTACGGAATCTGTTTCACTGGACACGCTGGGTTCGGGCATACCCGCCAAAGTAAATGTATTTTTTGATCCCGTGTTAAAAAACTCGTTTAAGCAGTCCGTTTTAAGTGCTTTGCGCGAGTACTCTTCAGGCGTAGAGGCGCAGATTATTTATCAAACCTATGCCAGCCTTTTTAAAGAACTGCTTGGCATCGAAATGAAAAAGCCCGGAAAACGTTCCCGGCTGGTTGAATTCAACGAGCAACTGGCAGCGCCCTTAAAAGAAGCCGCTATTCCTAATTCCACACAACATAATGTTCCGGCCTGGACGCTGTTTGCCATGTTTTTTATTGTCATCCCGCTGTCCTCCAGCATGATTTCGGAGCGCGAAAGTGGTGTGATGCTACGTTTAAAAACCATGCCCGGGGCTATCCTCCCATCACTACTGGGCAAAGTCGCCGTCTTTTTTAGCATTGGCTTGTTACAAGCCTTTGTGATGCTGCTGATTGGTGAGCACCTTTTCCCCCTGCTTCACCTGCCCAAGTTAAATATTGGCAATCAATGGCTGCCCCTGTTGTTATTAACGGTATTGGTTTCGGCAACAGCTTCCGGTTATGGCATCCTTATCGGGTCAGTAGCCTCTTCACAAAAGCAGGCTTCCATTTTCGGTTCTATTTCGGTGGTCATCATGGCTGCCGTGGGTGGGCTGTGGGTTCCGGTCTTTATGATGACCGACCTGATGAAGGCCATCAGCAAACTTTCACCGCTTAACTGGGCGCTAGACGGCTACGCTTCCATACTTTTGCGGCACTCGGGCATTGGAGGCATTTTGAGTGATCTATTATTGTTGTCAGGGTTTTTTATGACCTCCCTCGCGGGAGCTTATATTTACTCAAACCATCACGACAGGAAGCTTTAAAGACACTTTATATCAACGGTGTTGATATCCTAAACTCACTTGTTACATAAGCTTATTTTTCCGCATCGACTCGGGCAAAGAATTGCTTATACCTGACAAGACCAAAAACCTGCAAAATATCATATTCATTCATCTATACAAGTAAATATGTTAAATTTGCCTGTCATAAAGAAAAAACATTTTCTTACAATTAAAATATAAATCCTCATCCATATCGATACTACATGCTAAACTTTAACACTTTAAGCGTCATACTATTTGTTTTGCCCGCGTATCAAATGTCCTATTTTGTTGTTCAACTACTATCATTTAGCAGCAACAGAAATCCTTCCCGAAAACCTCTGGGAATTTTGATGCTCATCATGTTTTTTTATATCGTCATAAATACCAGCAGGTATTTTGGGTTTGATTTGACTTACCATTATTTAAGCTTTTTACATCTACCGGTATTATTAGCCATCATCCCAACCTATTGCCTTCATTTAAGGGCATTGAAAAAAACATCATCGCGTACCCGTTCCATATCAAAATCCACACTCCTCTGTTTCTTGCCCTCGATTACCATTCTATTTTTAAATATTATTGCTGTCATAACATTTGGGGGCACCAGCCAAAGCCCATTATTTGTAACCGAAAAAAACCCTCAACTATTTACACCTAACGCTTTGAGCCTGTTTCATGTTACTTTTATCCTTGGGAATTTATTATTTGTTTTGTTTCAAGCTATTATTGCATCGTTTCAATTTCAAAAACATTTGCATTGGCTTTCAGCCACAACAAAAAGCAAACCTTCCACTCTTCCACACTTTAATGTAAGTTGGTCCTATTTCGTTTTCATGGGCGTCATCTCTTTTGTAATTATTAACTCGTTAATGAACTTTTATACCCCCGCCTACAACACAACAATTGCTTTGGTGTTTAATCTTTTAATTCTATTTTCAGGAAGTGCAGTAGGTTATTTTAGTTTGAAGCAGGATCATTTTTCTAACAAAACAACCGTCAATCAGGAACGTGTGAAAACAGCCCAAAATAATAGCGATACTACTGATATTACAGGAGTGGAAAAAGCCTCAAGTAGCAATGAAACAGAAGAAAACTCATCAACCCAAATTATGACCAACCTTATCGAACTATTCAACACAGAGAAACCTTATTTGAATAGCAATCTGAGCTTGATTGACGTTTCGAGGAAACTGGGTATTAGCAAACAAAAACTCACTTATGTTTTAAATTATAAGATGAACAGCAGCTTTTACCATTTTGTAAACAAGTATCGGGTTGAGGAGTCAAAAAAAATGCTCAGGCAAAAAGAACATTTCAAGTATAATCTTAAAACCATTTCCGATATGTCCGGATTTCGATCCAAGTCAACTTTCAACGCCTGCTTTAAAAAATTCACCCACATGACTCCTTCAGAGTATCGTAATAAGGTTGAGCTTAAGAAAACTTCCAAAGAAGAATTAGTATAGCGCAAAATAAAAAAGCTACTCTTGGTGGAGCAGCTTTTTTTATTTCAGATTGGTTTACTATGCCATCTTACGGCGATACCTTGCCATGACAAAAAGTCCAATTAAGAAAATACCAAAATAAATAGCCCAATTTGACAAAGGTACCGGAAGCGGGCCGGATGAAGTAGTAAACTCCATCTCGGCACCATATACAATGGCTCCCTGACTATTTTCGGTTTTAACCTGAAAATAATATGTTACCCCTGGGGTTAAGCCTGAAATATTGGCGCTAACCGGGGTAGATGTGGTTCCTGTTACACTATTAGGAACCGCATTAACCGTTTGATTCAGGTTGCCCGAAGAGGTACCATACAGAAAAGTAACTGTGGTAGGTAACCCATTGGCATTTACTTCACCATTCAACGTGGCCGAATTGCTTGTGACACTGGTAGCAGCGTTTGTAACTGCTGTGGGGGGGGCATTGGTCAAATAATCATCCGACCTGCCACCAATAACAAACACGCTTCCAACAGAAGCATTAATGTCGGTAACCGCGGCTGTATTCAATGTAGTTGCAATAATGGCTGTACTGGGCAAAGAACCATCCACAGTACCATTTCCATAATACGATCCTGTACCAAGATCAGAAAAAATTGCCAGCCCTGTAGGGTCGCCGTAATTATAGTTTGTATTAATGGTACTCCACGGCGTAGAAACATGGTATAAATCCCAAACAGCAAAGCCTGTAGCAGGTATTGAGGAGGCCTTTACAACTTTTAAAGTAGCTGAGGTTATTGGCGGGGTAATACCATAATTATTCAAATTCGCTAAATCAAAGGCCATAAAATTTCTATAATACTGGTTATAATAAAACCCACAAAGATAATTACTGTTAGTAGCGCTATGATTTCCATTGTCCAGATACCATCCTTGAGTAATGCTGGGAATCTCCACTCCATTTAGTTCCAAAAACGCAGAACTAGCACCACCTGAATACCCAAAAATAAAAAAGTCACCGGCCCGAAGGGTAGTTTGGCCGGATGCTGCATATTGCCCCGGAGGCAATGTTGGGTCTCCCTGCAAATTGCTTGTACCTTGCGCATGAGTGGTAAATGACCCGATTAAAATAAATACTGTTAATAGTAATAGATTTTTCATAATAAATAGATGTTAATTAATAATGCTGCAAGTGTAGTTTAACTTCA
>JANTGU010000146.1 GCA_024762735.1 Bacteroidales bacterium
TCTATTCCAACCCTGTTTTCCTCAAGGCAGGAAGTGGAAAACGGCCAGGGGGTAACCTTTAATATACGACAGGAGTATCTTTTTCATATTTCCAATATTTTTACGCTTGGCAAAAAGTGGGATATGCAAACTTATGGCGTGTTTCGGAAAACAACCAACGAACCTTTGACCACTGAGCTTTCGGTTATGTTTATCTACCTCCAACGATTCTGGACCGGCATTCTGTACAGGAGTGGTGGAGCAGTGGGTGTTAACCTCGGGGGTAACCTGGGAGCAGGGCTGGTGTTTAATTACTCCTATGAAGTTCCCATTGGAGGCATCAATGCACATTCAGGTGGCTCGCACGAGTTTACCCTTGGCTGGCGGTTTGGTTCAAAAAACAACAAGTATTTCGAGAACAACACCGAGTATTATCGCAAAGAGAGGAAAAAGAACAGTAACCCCAAAGTTAATAGCAACTATCCGCCGATTTATGATTTTCAATATCGAAAAAGTAAACGATGAAATCATATTGGTTATATCGCCTGTTGATAGTGGCGTTTATCGTTGTACATTCGGCCACTATACTATTTGCTCAGGCTCCTCAGCCGGTGCAGGTTGATTCGGTTGTTATTTTGTTTAATCATCACCCTGATACGCTAAGCGTTATCAAAACCCCTTTAAAATATAACAAAGCTTTTGCCATGAGCTTTGAAGAAGACGATTCGCACGTTGATATTTACAATACAGCGTACCCGCTTTTCGAGGGAAACGGTTCCACAGGGGGGTTATACTATACTGACGGATGTGGAAACTCCGTGACTTTTAAAATGTCAACAGCCATGTATATTTTTAATGGCTATCATGTTGACTTGTTGGAGCCCGGCCCTTACCACGTGCCCGATTATCTGACCTGGCCGGAGGTAAAGGAGATGTGGGAGCACAACTGGGGAGTTGAAAATCACGGTATTTCTGATCCTGTAACCGGTCATGCCGATTATGATATCCGGCGCACACAAAGTTATTCTAAACGCAAGGTGAGTGACTCGTTATATATTAAAACGTTTGTGCAGCCTAATCAGGGAGATGCCTATTTCGTGCCATGTCAAAACAATCATTATAATGGCTTTTTGAGTCATGGGGTACAAGACGGGCTTAATGCTGATGAACATGGCGTTGACCTCAATGATACGACCATTGATTGGTTAAATACAGTTAAAATCAATAGAATTTTTGACGGGAACGGGTATAAGAACAAGGCCGATGAACTCTATGGCTACAGTCAGCAGGGATCAAACAGGTGGGTTCCCTGGGGCTGGCACACTACCTTAACTTCGGCGTTTTCCTCTGAGCTTACCCAAATTTATTACACTTATGGCGAGCTGGGACTGGATAATGTTTTAATTGCTCCTGATGATGAAATCCTCGATTACCTTGCTGTTAAACAGGCCGTGACCGTTAATAAAAACTTGGAGGGAAACCGTCTTGTACTAACATTTTCAGGGGATGTTCCTTCCGACAGAAGGTTTTACTCGTTAACCCTGAAGCTGGTGGCCGATGCTCAGATAAGTTCCATTGATGTTTATGGCACTAATGACTATTCGTACCACGGTTTATATCAGGATTCGGCATTGATAAACCTGGCCTGGGATGGAAGGTATTATTATCCCATGGAATACCTGGCTGACTCATTTACCACGGTGGCCAGCCAATCGGCCAGCCAGTACGACGCCATGGTCGCCATGGATTATGTTATTTTATCGGATTGTGGCGTGCAAAAGGACAGCCTTCGGGATGTGTTGTGTGGCTTGAACCAACAAGGTTGGAACCCGGGATATGATCCGGGATTTTGTGATATCCTTTCGGTTGATTTAGGAAACGACACCACCGTGTTGGCTGATAGTTGTGTTCAGCTATCAGGGCCGGAAGGAGATTACAACTACCTATGGAGCACCGGTGACACGACCAAAGATATTGAAGTTTGCTCCGGTAACGACACCCTCGTCTGGCTCACCATTTCTAACGTCCTCGATTTTTGTGCTACCGACAGTGTAACCGTTTTTATCCACACCTACTCATTCTCCCTTGGGCCAGACACTACCATTTGTCAGGGTGAATGTGTGACGCTTTCAGGCCCCGACAGTATGTTGGCATATCGGTGGTTTGTGGCGGATACCATTTTCGACACAACACAATACACCTCGGTTTGTCCTGATGATACGACAGAATATGTGCTGGAAGTAACCGACTCGATGGGATATGTTGCCTGGGACACGATATCCGTCAACATATTGCCAATTCCTGTATGGAGTCTTGCCCCCGACACCATCATTAATCTTGGTGCGTGCGACTCGGTGTATGGCCCTTCAGGCTTTGCTGCTTATCATTGGTATTGTTCCGATACCCTGTTTGATACACTTCAAAATGTGGAGGTGTGTCCTGTGGATACCACATCGTACACCTTGGTAACCACTACTTACCAGGGATGTGAATCTTCCGATAGTATTGTTTATAATGTGGTAACCTTAGAGTTTTCAATAGGTGCCGACACAGGCATTTGCTTAAATAATTCCATCACACTTACGGGTCCTGATTCCATGGAGGTTTACCAATGGTTTGAGTCCGATACATCAAACCTGATTGATACCACCCAAAGTATAACCGTGACACCACTTGATACCACCATGTATATATTGTACGCCGAGGACACCTTGAGCGCTTATAATTACGATAGTATCACGGTTAACATCTTACCGCTCCCCGATGCTTCCATAACCTATAGCGACTCGACCTGTGACGGGGGCATTGCCCGATTGGTGGTAACTCCTTCGACGGGTTATGATAAATACATTTGGCATTACAACAACCTGGTTGACACATCCTCTTTTGGAGTTTTGGTGTTTACACCTTTTCAATCGCAGAATGTTGTGGTAGAGGTAGTGGACATCAATGGTTGTGCTAACCAGGATGCGGCTTTTGTAGAGGTTTGGCCGACACCATCGCTGGTGGCTCCCAACGACACAGCATCCTGCCTGGGAGACAGTGTTACATTAGTGGCGACTGGAAACGGAGATATTTGGTGGGAAGATTTTTCCGGTAATCAGATATCAGACACTAACTATATCCAGACTAAAACTACAGGCGACGCTTCGTTTATTGTTAAAGACACTTCTGTATATGGATGTTTGAATATTGATACTGTGCATGTAACCATGTTGCCTCTTCCTGAAGTGGTGCTTCATCATCCCGAAAATGCTGTGTGTGCCTATACCACGGTCACGCTTTCCGGTAGCGGTGCCAGCAGCTACCTGTGGTTTTACAACAATGCGCAGAAGACTGGTGATACACTGCTGTTTTACACGGTAGATACCACCAGTTTTCTGTTGCAGGGAACATCGGCAGAAGGGTGTGTAAATACCGATTCGGCAACGGTTTATGTAAAAGCAGTACCGGAGGTGGATGCCTGGGGATTGTTGCCGGCCTATTGCCAAAACGATGCACCCGATTCGTTATTTGGTATTCCTGAAGGAGGGGCTTTCACCGGCTCCGGTGTGGTGGGTACTATTTTTAAGCCTTCGCTGGCAGACCCGGGACTACAATATGTAGTGTATGCTTATACCAACGAGGAATCGTGTACAGGATACGATTCGCTGACAACACTTATCTATGCGGCTGGCAACGATATTGATTTGGGAAGCCCTGACACGTTACGCCCCGGCGACACCCTTAAGCTTGATGCCGGCGAGGGCTTTGATCACTATTTGTGGAATACCGGCGACACCACGCAAATTCTTACCGTTCCTTACAATGTTCATTTGGCCGGTACACGCCGATACTCCGTGGTGGGGATTCTCAATCAGTGTACTTCCACCGGAAGCGTTTATCTTACTTTTATCGATCCTTCGGCCATTGCGGAGTATGGCCAGCCTGAGGTTAGCGTATTTCCAAATCCCTTTTCTGACATCATTAACCTTTCGGTTCAAGCATTCACAAAGCCTGTTAATGTATGGTTGTTTGACATTTACGGGAAAATTGTATTTTCAAAAACAATAAAAATTACGCCGGCCCATCATACCGAATCCATTCAACTCCATAATTTTCCCGCAGGTGTTTATTTCTTAAAATGGCAGTCGGGAAACAAAAGGGGGGCCATCAAAATTCTAAAGCAGAAATAATACCTTCTTACCCTTTGATTTTTATTACTTTTGCCAAAATTTTTTAATTATGAAAAAAGTATTGGGAATAGGGAATGCATTGGTGGATGCATTGAATAAACTGAAAGACGATAATTTGTTAACCGAGTTAGGATTACCAAAAGGAAGCATGCAATTGGTAGATGCTGAAACTTCGAAAGCCATACAGGAAAAAAGTAAGGATCTTGAAAAAGAGATGGCCTCCGGAGGGTCGGCTGCCAACACCATTCACGGTTTGGCTAACCTGGGCGTGGAAACAGCGTTTATTGGCACTGTAGGGGATGATGAAATTGGCAATTTCTTTATCAACGACTTGAAAAAAAGTGGCATCAAACCTTTGTTGAACATGTCGAAAACACCTTCGGGATTGGCCAATGCCATGATTTCACCCGATGGCGAAAGAACCTTTGGTACTTATCTGGGAGCCGCTATTGAATTGTCAGCTTCTGATTTGAAACCGGAACAATTTAAAGATTTCGATATCCTGCATGTGGAAGGATACCTGGTTCAGAATCATGATTTGCTGGAAGCCATTTTAAAGACTGCCAAAACACAGGGATTGGAAGTCTCGTTAGACCTTGCAAGTTACAACGTGGTGGAAGATAATTTGGAATTTCTTAAAGATATGGTGAATCAGTATGTTGATATCGTGTTTGCCAACGAAGAAGAGGCAAAGGCCTTTACGGGTGAGGAGCCGGAAGATGCCCTGAACACCCTGGCAGAGGTTTCCAACATCGCGATTGTAAAAATTGGCAGCAAAGGCTCGATGATCAAACAAAATGGCGAAGTTGTCCGGGTAGGTGTTGAAGCAACCAAAGTGGTTGATACCACCGGAGCAGGAGATTTGTATGCTGCAGGTTACCTGTTCGGGTATGTAAATAATTTTTCTCACGAAAAATCGGGAAAAATTGGGGCATTGCTGGCATCTAAAGTAATAGCCGATTATGGTGCTAAAATCAACGATGCCGACTGGAAAGAAATTAAAAACAGAATTTAATAGTTAGAGGTTGTGAAAAGAACAGAAATTAAAGAGGTTCTCCAAAGAGACGATTTTGGAACAGAAGTGAATGTCATGGGGTGGGTGCGTACCAAGCGATCCAGCAAAAACGTTGCCTTTATTGCCATGAATGATGGCTCTACCATAAAAAATGTTCAGGTGGTGGTTGAAATGAACAGTGATTTTGAGAAGCTTCTGGAAAATGTTCATACCGGGGCAGCGTTATCGGTGACGGGTAAGCTGGTTGAGTCGATGGGTAGTGGTCAAAAAGTTGAGATTCATGCCGAAAGTATTGAACTGCTGGGGAAAGCCGACCCCAACGAATACCCTTTACAGCCTAAAAAACACTCGTTGGAGTTTTTGCGCGAAAAGGCGCACCTTCGGTTTCGTACCAACACCTTTAGTGCCATTGCCCGTATTCGCCACGCAATGATTTTTGCCGTTCACAAGTTTTTTAACGACAAAGGTTTTTACAACATTCACACGCCAATCATTACCGGCTCTGATGCTGAAGGGGCAGGAGAGATGTTCCAGGTTACCACCCTCGACTTAAACAATCCCCCGCGAGATGAAGAGGGGAACCTTAATTATAAAGAAGACTTTTTCGGAAAAGCTTCCAACCTCACGGTATCGGGTCAGCTTGAAGCCGAGCTGGCTGCACTGGCGCTGGGTAAAGTGTACACTTTCGGCCCCACTTTCAGAGCTGAAAACTCGAACACAACCCGCCACCTGGCTGAATTTTGGATGATAGAACCGGAAATGGCTTTTTATGATATCAACGATGATATGGACTTGGCCGAGGAGATGCTGAAATACGTGATCAGTTATGCACTTGACAACTGTATGGATGATTTGGAATTTCTTAGTAAACGGCAGCAGGATGAAGAAAAGAATAAAAAAGCGGATGAGCGTTCCATGGAATTGATTGAGAAGCTGAAATTTGTTTTGGAGAATCC
>JANTGU010000147.1 GCA_024762735.1 Bacteroidales bacterium
TAGCTGGCTGGAGGAGCATCCGGGTGAGCTGGCCAAATTGAGCTCCATGGTAAAGGTGGTGGAAGTTAACCAGGCCACCCTAAAACTGCATCAGGCGGAAAATAAAAATGATTTGTTGGGTCATCTTGATAAAATTTTTACTGACCGGTCGTGGCTCACCTATAAGGAGGAGATGGTGGCTTTGTTTGATGGTCAAACAGAATTTGAAATGGAAGGGGAGGTCAAAACGCTTCATGGCGAAAAAAGAGAAATCTTCTTAAGCTTTAAAGTATATACTGCCTTCTCTGACTGGTCGCGGGTGTTGCTGGCTACCCTGGATATCACGCGGCAAAAGGAGATGGATCAACTGTTACGCGATAGCGAGCAGAAGTATCGTAACATCGTGGAATCGACTACTGATATTATTTTCCAAATTGACCGAAAAGGAAAGTTTTTGTTTGCCAGCGAACATGCCTACGAAATACTGGGTTATACCGAAGAGGAAGCAATAGGTAAGTCTTTTAAAAAGTTTGTGCCGCTCAAGGAGATTCCAAAATACCTGTCGGCTTTGGCAAAAGTATTGGCAGGCAAAGAGATCAGGAATTTTACATCTTATGTTTACCACAAGGACGGGCATGTGATACCCATCGAAATTACAGGAAAGTTAGTAGTGATTGATGGTGAAAAGGTGGGGCAGGGCAGCGTGCGCGATATCAGCGAACGCCTAAAAAATGAGCAAATACTGCGCGAAAGCGAAGAAAAGTTTCAAACAGCCTTCCATACCAATCCCGATGCCATGGTGATCAGCCGGTTGAGTGATGGAGTGCATATTGATGTAAACGAGGGGTTCGTAAAAATGACCGGTTATAAAAAGAAAGAATTCCTGGGTAAGTCGTTCAACGATATTAGCCTGTGGGAAGATGTAAAGGACCACGATCGTCTTTTGGATTTATTAAATAAAGAAGGGGTTGTCAGAAATATGGAAGCCAGGTTTGTCAGAAAAGATGGAAGTGTGTTTGACGGGCTTATTTCTGATACTGTTTTTATGTTACAAGGTATTCCTCACACATTAACGGTAGTGCGCGATATTACCGAGCGCAAGCAGGCCGAAAAGGCGCTGCGCGAAAGCAATGCCTTTAGCGAGGCCCTGCTCAACACCTCTCCCGACCTTATTTATATTTATGATATCGCTGACCGAAAGAATGTTTATAGCAATTTGAGGGTATCCAAAATATTGGGCTATAGCCAGGAGGAGGTAAAACAAATGGGAGATCATTTACTGTCCGATTTGATGCATCCCGACGATTTTAAAAAGTATCTCAATACGATTTACCCCCGTTATCAAACGGCTAAGGATGGCGAACAGATATACAACGAGTACCGTATGAGGCATAAAGACGGGGATTGGCGCTGGCTTAACTCCCGCGAAATAGTTTTTAACCGGCTTGACGACGGCAGCCCATGGCAGATACTTGGAATTTCGAGCGATATCACGGAAAGAAAGCAAACAGAAGTGGCCTTGAAGGAAAGCGAAACCCGCTACCGCTACTTTGTAGAACAAACCGGCGAAGGGTTTTACCGTTTTGATGCTTTAAAACCTATTCCTGTTAACCTCCCGGTATCGGATCAGATTCAGTTGATGTACAAACAAATGGTTATCGCCGAATGCAACGATGGGTTTGCACAAATGTATGGCTATAGCACTGCTGAGGAAGTAATAGGCTTGCCGTTTATTCATTTTCATCAAGCAGAAGATGAGCCGGAAAATTTGAACTCTTTGTCTCGTTTTATCGCTTCCAGTTATAAAGTGCTGGATGCCGAAACCAAAGAGTTGGATAAAAAGGGTAATGTTCATTATTTTCTCAACAATGCAGTGGGGATTGTCCAGGATGAAAAACTCATCGCCTTTTGGGGAACACAGCGTGATGTTACCGAGCGTAAGCTGGCCGGACAACAAATCCGGCAGGCCAACGCCCGCCTTAAAATGCTTCACGACCTCGATCAGGCAATTCTGAAAACCCTGTCGGTTGAAACCATTGCTCAGGCCACCTTAACATGGCTTAACCGGCTAAGCGGTGCAGCCCGTACCAGCATTGCCTTGTTCGATGAAAATAATAATAAAGCCACGGTCTATGCCGGAGGAATGCTCCAGGAAGAGATTGGCCATGCCCATCAGGTGGTGCTGGATACTTCCTTTTCGGATGTTGAAGCCATGAAAAAAGGGGAGCTTGTTAAAACACCCGATTTCAGCAAGGTAACGGATTTGGTTCCGCTGTTGCAGCGCTTTAAAAAAGAGGGGTTGTTTAGCTCGGTGAATATTCCTGTACTGGCTCACGGCATACTGTTGGGAAGCCTGAATTTTGCCTACAAAGTACCTGAAGGCTATACCGACGAAGAGCTGGAGCTGGGTAAAGAGGTGGCTGACTCGCTGGCCATTGCTATCGAGCAGGCAAATTTACATGCCAATCTAAAGCAACACGCCGAAGCGTTGGAGAAGAGCGTGATGGAGCTGACTTTTATCAACAATTTGTCCAATAAGCTGAACAAAACGGTCAGCCTGAATGATTTGGCCTCCAAAGTGGTAAACGATATTTCCGATGCGCTTCATGCTGATGTTACCCTTTTTTATGTGTTGAGGGGTGATACGCTGGATTTGGAAGCTTACAGGGATAAAACGTCTAAGTTTGAGCTTAAGGGTGAACGTCACCATGTGGCAGGAGAGTGTTTGTGTGGTAAAGCAGCCAGTACAGGCCAAAATATATTTTCGGAGGATATTAACAAAGATGTCAGGTGCACCCTTAATAATTGTAAAAATATGGGCCTTCGATCTTTTGCAGGCCTTCCCCTAAAAGTGGAAAATAAAATCCTCGGTGTTATTGGGTTAGGGTATTATGCCCCGACTAAATTCCATAATAAACCGTTGATGGAAACCCTGATGTTCGAAACATCAGCTCACCTGCAAAGTGTATTGTTGCTGGAGGATTTGAAAAAGCACGAGCGTGACCTTGAAGAAAAAGTAACTGAACGTACCGCCCAGCTGGAGCACTCCAACAACGAACTTCGCTCCTTTGCACAGGTGGTGTCGCACGACCTGAAAGCGCCCCTGAGAGCCATTAGCCAATTGAGTTTCTGGCTTTCGCAGGATTATGCTCATAAGGTGGATGAACAAGGCCAGGAAAATTTCAAAATGCTCATCGGCAGGGTACAGCGCCTCGATAACCTGATTGATGGTATTTTGCAATATTCAAGAGCAGGTAAAGTGCGTGAAAAAGAAAAAATTATCGACCTCCAGCAACTGGTGAGTGAGACCATAAGGCTGTTGAATGTCCCTGAGAATATTGAAATTATGGTGGAAAACAAATTGCCTAAATTCAAAGGTGACCCAACAAGACTGGGGCAGCTGTTTCAAAACCTGATTGACAATGCCATCAAATATATGGACAAACCAAAAGGAGTTATAAAATTAGGATACACCCAAAAGGAGGGATTTTATGAGTTCTACGTTTCAGATAACGGGCCTGGCATTGAAGAAAAATACTATCAACGTATATTCCAGATTTTCCAACGGCTTGTATCACGCGATGAGATGGAAGGTACCGGCATCGGGCTGAGTTTGGTAAAACGAATTGTCCAAATATATGGAGGTGATATTTGGCTTCAATCAAAGGTAGGAGAAGGAACCACTTTTTATTTTACTTTAGCAATTGGAAAATGATGAGAAAACCCTCTAGCGTTCTTTGAAATAAAATGATGGCATGAGTAACCCTTGCGCCCCTTGCGGTAAAAAAACCGCGAAGCATGCAAAAATTAACCTTGTTGTGACACAGTAAGCAGTTAACAACAATAAAATGGAGGAAAAAAATGAGTAGTGAAATTTTAATTCTGTTGGTAGAAGACGACGTGGTGGACGTGATGACCATCCAACGCGCCTTTAAGGATATTAAAATTACCAACCCTGTGCAGGTGGCAGGCAACGGCATCGAAGCACTAGACTTCCTCCGTGACCCGCAAAATGTAAAACCGGGTATAATCTTGCTGGACATTAATATGCCTAAAATGAATGGTATCGAGTTTTTAAGAGTGATCAAACAGGATGAAGTACTGAAACTCATTCCCGTGGTGGTCCTTACTACTTCCAAAACAGAACAAGATAAAATTGACAGCTTCGGCCTGGGCGTGGCCGGGTACATGATTAAACCTGTTGATTATATGCAATTTGTTGAGACGGTTAAAACCATAAACCTTTACTGGACCCTCAGCGAATTGCCTTTTGATGAGAAATAATAATACATGATAATATGAAACACTTATTGGTTATAGAAGATGATAAAGTCGATCAGATGGCTTTCGAGCGATTTGCCAAAACAGGCAAGTTTCCATTCAAGTACATGATTACAGACTCAATTGCTGAGGCTCAAAAAGCTTTAAAAAAGAAGAAATTCGATCTGGTGCTGTCCGATTACTTCCTTGGTGATGGCACAGCTTTTGAGTTGCTGGCGCTTAATCTGGATATCCCCCTGGTGGTGGTAACAGGAACCGGTAGCGAGGAAATTGCTGTGGATGCCTTAAAAAAAGGTGCCTACGACTATGTGATAAAGGATGTAGAAGGATACTACCTTACCATGCTTCCTGTTACGCTCGAAAATGCACTGCATCGTTACCGTGCCGAAAAAGAGCTAAAGCAGTATTACAACAACCTGGAACAATTGGTTGAAAAGCGAACCAAAGCGTTAAAAGAGGAGCTGGAAGCACGTAAAAAGGCGGAGCAGCAAATTATTAAACTCTCGACAGCAATTCAGCAAAGTCCTGCTATCGTTGCCATTACTGATCTGGATGGAAACATTGAATACGTTAACCCTGCCTTTGAAGCTATTACCGGTTACCAAAGCGATGACGTACTCGGTCAGAACCCGCGCATACTGAAATCAGGCGAGCAGTCGGAGGAGTTTTATAAAGATTTATGGGAGACCATTACCGGTGGAGAAGCGTGGAGAGGGGAATTCCATAATAAAAAGAAAAATGGTGACCTTTACTGGGATGCTGCCATTGTTTCGCCAATTTTTGACCAGGAGGGCAAGATCATCAATTTCGTGAAGATAGGAGAGGATGTGAGCAAGCGCAAGAAGGCTGAAGATGCCTTGAAAGCTGCCCTTGAAAAGGCACAGGAGAGTGACCGTCTAAAAACTGCTTTCCTTGCCAATATGAGCCATGAGATTCGTACCCCCATGAATGGTATATTAGGTTTTACCCGCCTTTTGGAAGATGCCGACTTTTCGTTGGAAGAAAAATCAGAGTTTGTAAAAAATATATCACGAAGCAGCAAGCGACTGCTTGATACGGTAACCGACATCATCGATATCTCAAAAATAGAAGCAGGAGAAGTAAAGCTTTCCACCGGAAAAGTAGCTGTGAAGGGTTTAATGGAAGAACTTTACGATTTTTACCAGCACGAAGCCAATAAAAAAGGCTTGTCCCTAAAGCTTGAATTGCCCGCACGGCTGCGTGATATTACGGTAACGACGGATGAACAAAAGTTACATAGCATCTTGACCAATCTGATAAAAAATGCCATCAAGTTTACTTTGGAAGGTGAAATACGATTTGGCTTTAGTATCATAAAAGAGACTGAAAAACCAATAGTAAGATTTTTTGTTGAAGACACGGGTGTTGGTATACCGGAAGATCGGCAACAAGCAATTTTCGAGCGTTTTGTACAGGCCGATATTGAAGATACAAGGGTGTTTGAAGGTTCCGGGCTTGGATTGGCGATTTCAAAAGCCTATGCCGAAATGCTGGGGGGAAGTATTAGCGTCCAATCGGAGGAGGGAAAGGGCTCTGTTTTTACCCTGGCAATCCCCTGCATTTCCGATGAACCGCTTCCGGGAAATTTGGATAATATCCCGGCTGAAAACAATCAAAACAAAAAGCTTTCCGATTTGAAACTCCTGGTGGTTGAGGATGAAGATATTAGCATCTTATACCTCAAGGCCATACTTGGTAACACTTTTAAAAATATTGTTTTTATCAAAAACGGCGAAGATGCCATCGAATATTGCAGGCAACATCCCGAAACAGATATTATTCTGATGGATATTAAATTGCCCAAAATGAATGGCTATAAAGCAACC
>JANTGU010000148.1 GCA_024762735.1 Bacteroidales bacterium
AAACCGTCTTCCTGAACAGGAAATAAAAAATGAAAAGAAGTTACGTTTCAGCAAACAATTTAGTAGCGATACCCTGGTGGTAGTTGATACTTTATTGCATAAATGATACCATAGACATCAATCTTATGAACAAGGATTTAAAATACATCGATGAGTTTTACAAAACAAACCTTGCAGGCTTAAGTGAAAAAGCCGGAGGCCAGGTTTGGAAAAAGCTTTATTGGTCGCTTCTGTGGCTGCGATACAAATGGTTTATCCTAACCGGACTGGCACTATTACTGACCGGATTTGGAGGCTACTACTTGTTTAGCCCGGACAACACCAAAATGGAAGTTGCAGCCAAGCAATTTCAACCGACGGAAAGTTTTAAAAACACCCGGAAAAATAATTCCAACACGGTCAACTTCCAATCTAACAAAACAGCATCTGCCTTGCCAGACAACTCTTCAAAGCCTGCTCTGACATTGACAACCTCTCATCGCGGTAGTAAGAAGACAACATCCGCGATGAACGATTATCAGGTTACCGAGCCGTCAACAACGAAAGCAAACTTCTCAGATAATGACGCACTCAAATCACAAAACAGTGTATCCGACACACGGCGAAATACATCAAACCTTGCCCGTTTACAACCCTTGCCAGCCAACCTTTCAACAACGACTAACCCCGATAGCATTAAGCTGGGCGACAACCGACGTACTGACCTCCTGCCTGCAAGAATGAAAAGGCAACACTTCTCCGTTAACATCTTTTCCGGCCCGGCTCAATCACAACAAAACATTGCGGGCAACAATCAAGAATACCTTAATTACAGGGACATTCACGAACAAGCAAAAACCGGCTGGACACTGGGAGCCGATATCCGGTATCACCTTAAAAGCTGGACTATAGCTACCGGTATCCATTATAGTACTTACCGCACCTATCGCGATTACCAATACACCTTCGACACGTACGACCCTGAAAATAGCTATTTTGATTACGACACTACCTGGACCTGGATTTTTGACGACCCCGATATTGGCAAACCCATGGTCAAAAACATTGACAGCACGTGGATTAAGGTTTATCAGACAAACCTAGTTGACAACTCGGGCTACAACCAACTAAGCTATTTTGAAATCCCGCTTCTTATGGGCTACCGGCTCAAAAAAAACCGGCTTGTTATTGAACTAAACACGGGAATCTCCGTGGGCATTTTAGCCGGCGCAACGTATAAAGTACCCGATTTTAACGACTATCGCACCATGGTGGAAATCACCCTATTGAATAAAACGCTTTTCAATTACATGGCCTCGGTTTCTTTTTACTATCAACTGAACGAACAGCTGTCGCTGCTTGTTGCTCCCAACTACAAGCAGAACCTCCAATCTGTTTTCAAAAAAGATTACCCTGTAACAGAACAATTCAAAACTTTTGGGTTAAATTTGGGGATTAGTTACCGGTTTTGACAAAACAGAATTTTGCCTAAAGCATTGGAAAATCTGTAATAATGTCAGCACCTCTATTTAATCGCCAGCATTTGTAAACTGTTGTTCTCACAAAATATTAAAGCCATTCATTGAGAAGTCTTGCCACCATAATCATCCTTTTGCTAACAAGCCTTACACTGACGGCGCAACAACAAGCCTCCGTGTGGTATTTTGGTCATGAAGCAGGTATAGACTTTAGTAGTGGCACACCAGTTTCGCTTACCGATGGCAATATGATTGCCGAAGCAGGCTGCTCTGCTGTTTGTGATGCTCAAGGCATGCTGCAATTTTACACCAACGGGATGCAGGTATGGAATCGGAACCATCAAATTATGGAGAATGGCGATTCGCTTTATGGCAGCCAGTACATCAACCAAAACAGTGTTATTGTACCCCGGCCGTTGTCTGATGACTCCGTTTACTACCTGTTTACCATCAACCAAAGCGACTCCAACTCCCGCTTTAGCTATTCCGAAATCAACATGAACAGGGCGAATGGACTGGGAAAACTGACAGCACGAAACGACACCCTCTCGCGCGATGTATTAGAAAAAATAGCCGCCGTGCAACATTGCAACGGCCAGGATTTTTGGATTGTTACCCATGACTTTAACACGAACTTTTATTCCGTTTTGGTAACACGGAACGGCGTAGCGGATATCGTGACCAGCACCACCGGAATGAAAATTAAGGCTGACATAGGATATCTAAAAGTTTCACCGGCAGGTGATAAACTTGTTTTACCTGTTAACAATGAGGAAGTGCTGGCACAAATTTTTGACTTTGACAATAAAACGGGCACAGTCTCCAACCCTGTAACCCTCTATCGTAAAGCTGACAATACCTATTGTTTTGGGGTTGAATTTTCTCCCGATGCCAACATGCTGTACATGACCACCGGTGGAAAAAAATTTGAGATATGGCAGTATGATCTCCGAATCCGGTCAGAACAGAAACTCAACAGCAGAGCCATTCATATTACCACAGGCAACAATTTTGCCATGCAGCTTGCTCCCGACAACAAAATATACATCGCCCGCGAAAACAGCTCTTATCTTAACGTGATTCATAAGCCTAACGAAACCGGCACAGCCTGTAACTACGAGGCAAAAGCTTTAAAACTATTGTACGGGAGCTGTTTCAAGGGATTACCCAATTTTATGCAAAGCTGGTTTTATCGCCCCTCGTTTGATGTATGGAATGCCTGCTATGGCGATTCAACAACTTTTGTTTTTAATCAAACCCGGAACATCGACAGTATAACCTGGAATTTTAATCCGGGAGAAGGTAACCCTGTAATAGGCGGAAACAATTTCTCGGTTTCCCGTAAGTTTGAAGACACAATCACTTATACTGTTTCGCTGTCGGCTTATCATTGCGATTTACCCTTACAGATAAGCCAACAGGTATATGTTGCCCCCTATCCCACACCGGTTTTAGCAACCGACACCATACTCTATCCCAATCAGTCCATTGTACTTGACCCGGGCAAAGCCGATGTTTACCTCTGGAACACAGGAAGCACAAGCCGTTTCATACAGGTTTCCGAAACAGGCCTTTACAAAGTGGTGATGAAAAACGATGAATGTGCCGTTGCCGATTCAATACAGGTGCTACGCTATGCTGAGGAAGTAAATCTTCCCAACGCGTTTACACCCAACAACGACGGGCTCAACGACCTTTTTAAAGTTGTTACAACAGCACCCTTATATAATTTTAGCATGCAGATATACGATCGGAACGGGATGCTTGTTTACCAATCGAACGACTTTTCGCAAGGATGGGATGGAAACTATCAAGGAACTCCCTGCCCCATATCAACTTACGTATGGTACTTAAAGTATGACTCCTATCAAGATAATGGTACACTCTCGCATCGAACCAGGCACGGGTTTATAACTTTGGTTCGATAACAACCATCACACCCGGAATTATAAAAATATTCTCCTCCGGGCTTCCTAATAATTACGACTCGGAGGGGGGAAGATGATGTTGCAAAACAAGAGAATAAATAGGATAGGCAACTTTTGCACTACCCGCTTCGTCTGTTGGTTGAAAGCTTTTGCCGTTTATAACTTACCACCCGTTAGTTTAAAATTTAAAATATTAGATTTATGAAAAAGATTCTACTTACTTTAATCATGCCCTTTTTGAGTTTGGGGCTATTGGCTCAACACGCCCCTGTAGCCGTTGATGATTATGTTGTTGTACCCCTTGAAGATTCGGTAACCTTCCATGTTTTGCAAAACGATTACCACCCCGATAGTGTCCCATTCCGGATTTATTATGCCAATGGAACCTTCACGGATAGTACCATAACCATTTACCTGGACTATAAAACTTACTGGAATTTTAATTCCTATGACACGATTCATTTTAATTATCAATTGATAGATGATAATAACAATAGCGGTCCGGAAAGTGTCGGTAACCTTTACATAACTATTGAAAACAGCGAAAATCGCAGTAAGTTCCTCGACACCAACAGTATTAAAGCAAGGGTTCAACCGGCAGGATTTCAGTTCTGGAGAGGAAACATTATTAATGCTAACCCATTGGCAGCATCAGATGTTGGCTTTATTTTTCCAAAAGAGAGTGGCAAATCCACCATTTTTTCAAGTAGCATTTGGGTAGGAGGCTTAGATGAAATTGACAGTTTGCACCTCTCGGCCGAGCGTTACCGCCAGGTTGGAATAGATTTTTGGCCGGGACCCGTCAGTGTGGTTGGTAACGAGGTGACTGCCAATATGGAAACAGCCATAGCATGGAGCAGGGTTTGGAAGCTGTCAAAAGAGGAGATAATTTATCACAAATTCCACTATTCCGATCCAAACTATCAGCCCATTGAAGCCATTGCCACATGGCCGGCCATGGGGGATGAATCGTTGGGGCAGGCAAAATACCTGGCTCCTTTTGTGGATGTTGACGGCGACAGCGTTTACAATCCCATGAATGGCGATTACCCGTTGATACGGGGCGATCAATGTATCTTCTTTATTTTGAACGATGCACGCGACCATACTGAATCAAAGGGAACAAGCCTGGGTATTGAAATGCACGTGATGGCTTACGAGTTTTATAACCCCGACACCGTGGCCATGCAAAATACCGTTTTTTACAGCTATAAAATTTTTAACCGGTCTTCACACACCTATCACAATACGCTGTTTGGCTTGTACAACGATTTTGATATAGGATATGCCTGGGACGATTATTTAGGGTGTGATGTTGCAAGAGGATTAGCGTACGGTTACAACGATTCCACCGATGGGAACGGAGAGCCCGAAGCTTACGGTGACACGGTACCGGCTCAAACAGCCCTCATATTGAGTGGCCCGTTGATGGACAGCGACAACCAGGACACCCCCTCCGGCGAATGCAACGAAAGCATCAATGGCACCGGTTTTGGCGATGGCATTATTGACAACGAAAGGTATGGCATGACTGGGTTTATCTATTTTAACAATGGTCTCTCCTCGGCACAGACTGACCCTGGAGTTGCCCCCGAGTACTACAATTATATGAATGGAATCTGGAAAGATGGAACTGCGTTAGAGTACGGGGGCTCAGGCCATGTTTCAGGTGATGCCTACGGTCCGGCAGCACGTTTTGCATTCCCGGGATTATCCGACCCTTGCTATTGGGGCACTAACGGGGAAGAGCCTTTCGGCCCGGTTGACTGGACCGAAGAAAGTGCAGGCATTGAACCCAGTGACATAAGGGGTGTAAATGTTTCCGGCTCCTTTACTTTTAAACCCGGCGACATGCAACGACTCGATATAGCTTACGTGGCAGCCTTTGCCGAAGAGGGCAAAACAGCATTGGAAACAGCACTGGAGTATTCTGACCTTGTTAAAGCGAAATACATGGAAGACCCTGACCACTTCGGATATCAGTACCTCGGTATCAACAACAAAACTCAAAAAGATAAGTTTACTCAGTTGGAAGTGTGGCCTAACCCGATGAATAACAAGGTCTCTTTTGCCTACAAAGGGAAAGATCATACAGCACACTATACCATTCAGAATTTAATGGGTATGGTAGTGGCATCAGGGCAGATTAGCCAGGGCGAAACCGTTACCATCGACTTGTCAGCCAAACCCAACGGCCTTTATGTTATTAACTTAAACGATTCAGCGATTGTTTATTCTGCCAAGGTGATTAAGCAGTAGAGCCAACAGTATTTTTTGGTTAAAACTCTCTTCATTTACCTTCAAACCCGTGGTTGCCCATGACCGCGGGTTTTTTTGTTTTACCAGGATAATGTGCATCGTGCTGTAATTGCTAGTTTCAATGATTGCTTAACCAACAGCATCAGTCCAACCCTCAGGAACCCGGAGTTTCTTCTTAACCAGCTTCTGTTATAGTCCTAATTTGTACATGAAACCATCATTTAACCCACATTGCGTAGAAAACCCATAAATATGAAAAAAATCTGTTAATAACCCTTGCTTTTATCAACAAAACCAAAAAGAGAGATGTGTATCTATTTTTAATTCAGTTGTTTAAAACTTTTTCATATTTTGACTATGGAATGTATACCTACTTGTTAAATAAATAACATTAATTTTTGTTTGTAATATTGTTTTCATATTAGAATTCATTATTATTCAAATAACAAGCAATAAA
>JANTGU010000149.1 GCA_024762735.1 Bacteroidales bacterium
CTTGACGAGTTTACTAACAGACCGCAACTTTGGTTTAAGCCATACCTTGCCACCTCGCCCAGGCTGCCTCCCTGGGCGCCCACTCCCGGAACCAGTAGAAAATGGTTGGGAATTATTTTTCTGATGTCTGCCAATGCCTCTGCTTGCGTGGCACCCACCACGTACATTATCTGGTTGTTGGTGGCCCAGCTTGATGAAGTTTTTAAAACCTTTTCGTAAAGCTTTTCGCCATGGCTGTTTTCAAACAACTGGAAGTCAGCTGCACTTTTATTGGAAGTTAATGCCAGCAGAATGGCCCACTTTTCGGGATATTCCAGAAACGGGCTCACCGTGTCGTATCCCATGTAGGGCGAAAGGGTTACAGCGTCAAAATCCAGGGTCTCGAAAAAGGTTTTGGCGTACATGGCCGAGGTGTTTCCTATATCACCCCGTTTGGCATCGGCAATAAGGAAAACAGGCTGCTTGAGCGAACGAATATAGTTCACCGTTTTGACCAGACTTTCCCAGCCCTTTGTTCCCATGGCTTCGTAAAAAGCCAGGTTGGGTTTGTAGGCCACGGCAAAGGGTAGGGTTGCATCTACGATGGCTTTGTTAAAAGCAAAAACAGGATCCTCTTCATCAAGCAGGAACGCCGGGATTTTGGCAGGGTCGGTATCAAGCCCTACACATAGAAACGACTGCTTTTGCTTGATGAGGTCGAAAAGTTGTAAAGAATTCATGGTTGGTTTTGTTAACTCAAAAAATCCTGTCGTTTTAGGGGTGTGGTTTAACGTCTATCCTTCTACCTCTTCTTTCAATCTTTCGGCATTTTCGGCCATTTGCAGCTTGTCGATGATCTCCTGAATATCGCCATCCATAATGGCATTCAGGTTATAGAGGGTCAGGTTAATCCGGTGATCGGTAACACGACCCTGGGGCCAGTTGTAGGTTCTGATTTTTGCCGAGCGGTCGCCGGTAGAGACCATGGTTTTTCGTTTGGAAGATATCTCCTCGAGATACTTGGCGTACTCGCGCTCGTACAGCCGGCTTCGTAGCACCTTCATGGCTTTTGCCAGGTTTTTGAGCTGTGATTTTTCATCCTGACAGGTAACCACGATGCCCGTGGGAATGTGGGTGAGCCTGATGGCGCTGTAGGTGGTGTTTACCGACTGTCCGCCCGGCCCCGAGGAACAGTAGGTGTCCTTGCGGATATCCCGGTCGTGAAGTTCAATATCGAACTCGTCGGCCTCGGGCAACACGGCTACCGAAGCGGCAGAGGTGTGAATGCGGCCCTGGGTTTCGGTTTTAGGAACCCGCTGAACCCGGTGTACCCCCGACTCAAACTTCATGATGCCGTAGGCACCATGGCCGGTAACATTAAAAACAATCTCTTTAAAACCGCCCGAAGTTCCCTCGCTGATATTGACAATGTCAACTTTCCATTTTTTGCTTTCGCAAAATTTTTGATACATCCTGAAAAGGTCGCCGGCAAAAATGCTGGCTTCGTCACCCCCGGTGCCGGCCCTGATTTCCACGATGGCATTTTTGCTGTCCTGAGGGTCTTTGGGAATTAATAGCACCCTGATCTCTTCTTCAAGCTTTTCCTTTTTCGCCAGCAACTCCTCCATCTCTTCTTTGGCCATTTCCCTGAACTCGGCATCTTTTTCCGTTTCCAGCACCTCTTTAGTGCTATCGATGTTGGCTAAAATGTTTTTATACTCCTTGTAGGCATTTACAACGGGTTCCAGTTCGCGATAATCCTTGTTTAGCTTCACGAATTTTTTAACATCCGACATAACCTCGGGGTCGTTCATCTTATCGCCAATCTCCTCCCAGCGGTTCTTTATTACTTCCAGTTTATCTAAAATTTCCACGGTATCTTTATTTTGATGCAAAGATATAAAAATAGTGCTATTAGGGTTTAAGCAGGGTATAGGAAAGCTTATTCCTTCAAAGCCGCTTTGGTAAACTGGTAGGCCGGTATGTTTTGGTTAAATTTAATATCGGTAATTGTAAAGTCGGTGCCATCGCCTTGTTTTAACATGTCTTTATAATTCATCTTCATGGGAAACCATCGGCCCTCAATTTTTTGAATGTCGGACAGGGTGACACGCTTCAATAGCTGTCCGCTTTTTGCATACAGCTCCTCTTTTAGAGGGACATAGCGTTGGGTGTCGACCCATAGCTTTTGGGCATGGTATGCAATATCGTCAACCCTGGCGGTTAGTTTGATGATGTAAACATCACGTCCCTGCAGGGTGTCGCTGCCTTCGAGGGTGGCATCGTAAACCTCGGTGAGTTTGCGGTCGTCCATCATGTCCTCGTAGGAGAGGTCGGAGCCCATGACTGATTGGTGTAACAGGTGGCCTGAAATTTGGATGATGCGGTCGGTGGAGGGGGAGTAAATCCACAGTTGGTTGTTGAGCTTTAGCATTTTGGTGCCGGCATCACGGGCAGGGGAGAGGTAGATGGTGAATGATTTCTCGGTACCCACGGTATAGGATTTTGAGGTGATGGTTCGGCTTCGGCGTTTCCCGTGGATAGTCATTTCCGATTTTACCACCCTGTTGGTGGAGGATAGATTTTCGTCAAGCCTTTGCAATATGGTTTTGGCATCCTGGGCGTTTCCTTGTGTGGCGAAAAGGAAAATGGAAAAAACAATGATGATTATATGTTTCATTTTCTGATGGTTTAAAATTGATTTTATTCAACGATTCGATCTTTTTTGAGTGTTGTTTTTACACTTCCAGCTCCCTGAACAGTCGTGCGGTTTTACGTTTATAGATGGCAAATCCCGCCAGGGCATTACCCAAAACTGTGGCAATTAATCCGGGGAAGAAGCCGATGTAAAAAAGCTCGGGGGTTATTTTGGCTTTATATACGGGTGGCAACATCATGGTTACGTTTTTTGTCATCGAACTAAAGTCAAGGCCTACCTCCTGCAGATAATAGGTGGCTGCCAGCCCGATAATCGACCCGATGATGGTGCCGATAATGCCTATCAGGATGGCTTCGTAAATCATGGTTTTGTAGATGTGGCCTTTGTTTTCGCCCAATGCCAGTCGAATGCCATACTCGGTATAGCGCCGGAGTCCTGCCAGCAGACCTGAGTTCCACAAAACAATCGACATGGCGAACACGAAAATGAAAGTCATGATGGCGCTCATGTTTTCTGCCATATCTAAGTATTGTCCCAGGCTGTTCTGCTGCCGTAAGGTTTGAGCAACAGGTGAAAATTCATCCGAGGGATTACTGTATTTCGTGTTAAACGAATCTCTGATGGCATTGGCTTCTTCATCGTTGTATTGACCTGTTTTCAAGTATCCCAACACCTCGCTGGCGGCATTGTCCATGTCGAGCATATCGCGGGCATCGGCCAGATCGATAATGATGGCGCCGCGGTCGAGCAGGGTAGAGCCAAAGCGCACTGTGCCACTTACAATAAAGGTTTTAAAGGCCATGCTGCCATCCATGGTGGAGCCAAAAACAGTGACTTTATCACCCGGTTTTACATTAAACCTTTTGGCAAAGTCATCGGTAATAATGGCCTCACCCCGTTTGGTTGGTAGGGTTCCTTGCACCAATGAATGCTGAATGTTAAGACGTGAAGCCTCCTTTGATTCCGGTGAAGAAAAGTCAATACCCTTCCCAAAGGCCGGTCCTTGCGCACGGGTTTCGCCGTTTTTATCAGGCACGTCAAGCAGACCGCCAAATTGAATGCGCTCCACCCATTCGGCTTGCGGAAACTGTTTTTGTAGCAATGGTACCAACGTGTCGGTTCCTAACAGCGCCAGGTCGTTGGGTATTTGCGATTCGTTTTCGGCATAAGCCCTCGTGATAATTTTAACATGACCGGTTGAGAAATTGGCATTCATATCAATCATATCGGTAAAAATTCCTTTCATCCAGCCGCTTAATAATACGGTGAGAAAAACACCAATGCTAACCACGATGATGGGAAGTGTACTTCTACTCCGGTCTCTTATTATTCCTTTAAAGATGAATTGTATCATGTGTCTGTTGTTGTCGGTTTGTTTATTGCACTTTACCCCGTAATGCTTCCGTGGGATTCATGCGTGAAATCTTTCGTGCCGGAATATAACTGACGATGGTGGCCGAAATGATGACCAACAGCATCGTTGTTACAATGAGTCCCAGACTGTAGTAGGGATAGATGGTCTCGGCAATGGTAATGCCCACATCAGGACTTCCAAAGGTTATCCCTTTTTGATTGAGGAACCAAAACAGGGGAATGCCGTAAGCGGCTCCCAGCAGCGAAGCCAATATGCTGTGCATGGCTCCTTCCACGGTAAATATACCCACCACTTGCCAGCGTGTCATGCCAAGAGCAATATAGGTGCCAATTTCTTTTTGACGACGAAAGATTGACAATACCTGCGTGTCGAAAATGGCCAGCAGGGCAATTAGTAATAATAGCCCTTGTAGTACTACGCCACCGCCCTTTTTGGCTTTGATCAATTCTTTAAAATCCTTTAACAAAAAGTCTTTGCTTTTGTATTCCCAGCCTTGAAGCGCTTCGATTTGATTATCTTTGCTCATTATCAAGATGGAAGCCTGGTTTTCCATGCCGGTCATCGCTTGCAACGTAGCGAGTGGAAGGTAAATCAAGCCGTTGTCAGCCGGAGGCACATCGCAGTTGAATATTGCGCTTATGGTAATTTCACGGGCATCAAAAGTGCCGTTTTTATCGCGCCAGCGCAGCAAAACTTTATCACCTTTTTGAAGCCTGGCCGATTGGGCCATCCGTTTGCCGATAATGGCCGGGGTAACATCATTAGGGTTGTCGAACGCTGAAGTGGGGAGCTTGAGGATGGTTTGGTGCGGATCAACCCCTCTTAAAATAACACTTTGCATTCTTCCCTGCGGATAAATAGTGCCTCTTGTAATGAGCACCGGCGTTGCTTTTTGCTGGTGAATCAATTGCTTTACTTCATCCGAAACAGACTGATGGGCATCGGTGTAGGTGTAAGGGTCATACCGATCGAAACCGGGCGTCCAAAACTGTCCGCTGCCAATTTCCCATTCCATCGTGTCCTTGATTCCCTGACGGTTCCACCCGTCGATGAGGCCGTTGTAAAAAATAATCACCACGAAGGCAAAGGAGAGCACGCCGACATTGAGCCAGGTTCGCAAGCCGGCACCCAGTAAATTTCGTATGGCTAATTTAAAGGCTAACATGATTTCCCGGGTTTAAAGGTTAATAGCTTCCAAAACGTTATCTTCTACAACCTTGCCATCTTTCAAAATGATTTTTCTGTCGAGATACTGCATCACTTTTTCGTCGTGGGTGGCAAACAAAAACGAAACCTTTAAATCACGGTTAAGTTGTTTCATGGTTTTTAATATGTGATGCGAGTTTTCGGAATCTAAGTTGGCGGTGGGTTCGTCGGCAATCACCAATTCAGGTCGTTTAACCATGGCGCGGGCAATGGCAACCCGCTGGCTTTCGCCACCTGAGAGCTGTGCCGGTTTCGACTTTGCCTTGTCGGTAAGGCCGACCCACTCCAGTGCCTCCATGACCGCCTTTTTTCGTTGTCCGGCTGACAAGTGCTGGAGCAGCAGTGCGAATTCAATATTTTCGAAAACCGTGTAAACCGGTAACAGGTTAAAGGTTTGAAAGATAAAACCTATATGGCGGTTTCGCAACTGGGCGGCCTCCTTGTGGGTAAGCTTTGAAATTGATTTGCCCAGCACGATGGCTTCCCCTTTGCTTGGCGTATCCAGCGAGCCAATGATGTTGAGCAAGGTGGTTTTGCCTGATCCGCTGGGGCCTACGAGGCCGGTAAACTCCCCTTTATCAAAGGTTAGGATGATGTCGCGCAGCGCGGTAAAAAAGCTGCTGCCCACGGGAAACTGCTTGGTTAGTTGCTTGATTTCGATGATGTTGTTGTTCATGGATTGGTATTTTAAAAATCGTAAACTATCATTAATTGTATTCCGTTACCGGCATAAAGATTTTGAGCTCCGTTTTGCAGTGGGAGCTGGTAATTTTTCGGGTTCCAGTAGGCCATTAAATAAAAGGTGAGGGCGTCGTACTGTTTCGACCAGTTAATAAAATTGTAAACCGATTGGTTTTCCCAGTCGTAATAAAATATGGC
>JANTGU010000150.1 GCA_024762735.1 Bacteroidales bacterium
TTTTTGCCTGTTTCGGCCCACTGCAATTGATGTTTCGCTTTTGCTTTGAGTGTTTCGGAAGTTCCATCTAACGAAAGAAATTCTTGAAAAGCAGCAGCAGCCCGGGCATAATGACCCATGTCCAGCAACAAGGTTCCCATAAAATACCAGGCCGGAGGGAAAAAAGTGGAATCAATGCTCAAAGCATGGTGATAGCACTTTATGGCTTCCTCGTTATCACCGGTCGTGGTGAGCATATCTGCTTTGAGCAACCAGGCTTCAACAAACGACGGGTCTTTTTTGATGGCTTGCGAAACCAACCGGAGTGCCATGGTGTTGTCCTCCAGCTTATAGGCCTGCCCAGCTTGTTTATACCATTTTAATGCTTTTTTATTGACAGAAGTGTATTGTGCCTGTGCCGGTTTGACCCAAAAGCATAGCACGATAATGGTTGCAGCCATTAAATAATATGTAGTCTGCTTAATAGTCATTGGGTGGGTTTGCAGGTTGTGATGAAATCATTAAGCAGCTATTTTCCAATAGAGATAGACAAGGGTGAAGATGGTAAAAAATGCAATACCTATCCACGCCAGCACCTTCAACCCTTTACCGGGTTTGTCTTTGTCGGGCATATCTTTTCCCATGATTACCCTGTAATTGAGATAGGCTAAAATGGGAGAAGTAACGAACGACAGGGTGGTGGCGATATCAACCATGATGCGCATACTTTTTGCTAAAAAGCCAATGATGATGAGCGTACCAGCCATGAGAAGAATCAGCCAAACCCATGTTTGAAGTACTTTGGAATGTTTGTTTACATGTAGGTTAAGCAAAGTGGAAGGAATCACCTTTGAGTAAGCATCGAGCACAGTAATAGTGGTGCTAAACATGGTTGTGAAAGCTGCGATGGAGATAATCCAAAAACTCCAATGGCCAATGCCGGTTTCGTACATGCTGATGAGCTGACCGGCAAACACGGTTCCTTTGGGCGAGAGCTGTTCGCCGGTTCCGTACATTACCAGGGCTCCCAGGGCTAAAAACCCCATGGCTAAAATGGCGGTGCCAATGTAACCTGTACGGAATTCAAACAGGGTTTCTTTTAACCTGGGGCGATAACCAATTTCTTTGTTTTTTTCTACTGTCCAGATGGATGACCATACCGAAACATCAATGGGTGCAGGCATCCAGCCTACGAAGGCAATAAAAAATAAAATATCAGCCTTGTTTGACCAGGAGAAGTGCACCAGGGAGTCGGGTTCTATTTGTTTGTGAATTCCCAACGCTGAAAACACAGCCACTATAGTTGATGTTGCCAACAGGACAATGATGAATTTCATCAGCTTGTCAAGGAAACTGTACTTGCCAATCAGCAGGATGATCACCGAAACACCCATGATGAAGGCGCTAAGTTGTATCAGACTGATGGTTACTTTAAAAATGTAGGCAAATAGTCCTACGGTAACCACGGTAACCGCTGCCTGAATAATAAACATGGAAATTAACGAGAGCAGGCCAAACAGCAAAACAGCCCATTTACCAACGGATGCATAGCCTTCCACCAGGTTTTTTCCGGTGGCGTTGGCGTAGCGGGTGCCGAAATCAAAAAACGGGTATTTTAAAATGTTAGCCACAATCAGCACCCAAAGCAAATCGAAGTTAAACATGGCACCGGCGCGGGTTGACTGGACAAGATGTGATACTCCAACGGCTGCGCCTGCGTATAGCAAACCAGGACCCAGCACTTTCCAAAAGCTTGTTTTTCTATTTTCCATATTTTTCATTTTTTACGGCTTCGTGTTGTACTTCAAATTCTTCTTTTCGGTATTCTTTTCGTCGTTTACGCTGCTCTTTATTGTTAAAGCCCAACGTTGATAAAACCCCGCTAAGCGTGCTTTTCCAGATATAGTTGGCAATGGATTTGTTTCGATCCCTTTTAAAATAGGTGATGCCAACTCTTGGGCGTTTAAACCAATTGGGGTTGTTGGACCGCAATACCAATCCGTTGAGCACAAAGCTCGCCAGCGGAGTGGCAATGCCGCCACTGTGATTTGCTTTTTTACGGTTGTACAAACCTACTTTTAACCGTCGATATTTAAACATCATACTACCCATGGACAGGGTGTCGTTGGCAGTAATTAACGGGATGTCGATGTTGCCTTTTCCGCTTAAGATGGTCAGCCCCATGTTTGTTTGGGTCATGGCGTTTAAAGTGGTCAAGTCAATTTTTTCCGATTTTGCAGAGAACCAAAATTGGGAAGATTGTTTGCCGGATAAGGGGAAATAAAAATCGCTGTAAATCATGCCTGATCCCATCAGCTTTCCGTTGGCAAAGATTTTTGTTAAGGCGCCACCGGCGGTGTCTGTCATGTTGGTAATATTGATACCGGTCAGGTTGGCTCCTGAAAAAAAGAGGTAGCCGGGTTTGGCCGAAATGGCTTCTTTTTCACTGTACCTGAAATAACCATCGTTAATAAAAAGCGTGTCAACAAGAAACGGTTGGTTTATTTTCCGGAGCGATGTTATCAAGAGTGGACGGATAAGCGAATCGCGGGGATAAGCCTTGTCGCGGTAGAGGTCGGCATGCAAACCATCTGCAATAATTTTGCTGAAGTGTAAACGGTTGTTTTGGTTCCACTCGTTAAGTTGAATACCTAAAATCGTGATGCCCGGTATAAACAGGTTAACCCGGTCGGTTTGCCACCGGTTTTTGTTGAAAAACGTGAGCGTGTCGAATAGGGGCTTGACATAAAAAGAGTCAATAACAAGCGATTGGTTTTGATGATTGTACTTAAAATGTTGCGCGCTGATTTCGTATAAACTGTCGCCCATGATAAATTTCCGGTTATAAATATCTGCCGAAAGGTTGCTAAATTGCAGGGGGAGTGTGTCGAGCGCCAACGACGGGGTAAGCCTGATACCGTTTATTTTTACTTTTACACGGTCGGCACTCCATCTTTTTGTAATCGTGTTACCGGAATAATAGATGGCATCGATGTTAGAAAATAGCACGGTATCAATGGAAAGCCTTTTTAACAGTTTTGAAAACCGATAGGTTCCTGCAAATTTTGAGCTTTTCGCGTGGACTGCTGTTTCGGGCAAGGGTTGAGCGCTGACAATTTTCAAACTGGTTTTTGGAACAAAAAGATTCTTTATGGTAAAAAGCACGGGAAGAGAGTCGGAAGCTTTTAACCCGGTCATCACGACAGCGCCTGTTTTTAGTTCGGACAGGCCTTCACGCTGTTTACCCCAGGTGAGTGCTAATCCTTTTAAACGAAAGGTGCTGTCGTAGCTGTTTAATATACCACCCTTTGCATCAACCGAAAAACCTTTAATCTGATTTGAAATCAAAAGGGTGTCGAATTGAAAGGTGCTCCCGTAAAAAAGGGGCAGTTCAGTTACGTTGATGCTCTTTTGTTTTGCCAGCGGGACAAGTGCCATGTTGAATTTGCTCACGTAATAGCTCGTGGTGTCGTTTTTCCCGGTAACTTTGTAGCTAATCTTTATGTTTTTGGCTTCCAGGGTGTCAAACATGGTTTCAAAAGGAATCAGCCTGTTAAAGTTAATAGTGATTGGCTTTAGGCTTATCGAATCAGCGTTGGGAGTACGAATCGATTTTTGTTCGATGTCAGCCGTTAAACCATCCAAAAGTAACTGGTTAAATGCCAGCCGGTCGCTGGACAGCAGCCGGTGGTAATCGAGGTTACGAACGGCTACCTGTTTAATGTTTAGTGTGTTAATTATTATATGACTATTCTTTTGGTAAGGAGGGCTGCTGATGCTTACATTATGAAACCCCACAAATCCATGGTCGCTTGCCAGTGCCAGTTTCCCTATATCGGCACGAAACGGGCCCGCGTTAACATAAGCGTTGGTCAACGTTAATTGCAGGCCATGCAAGTTGCTGAGCGGCTTGTCATTTGTGTGGCTTGTTGATAAATGACGCCAACTTAAGTCGTAATCGGTTCCAAAGGAAGTACTATCGGTTGAGTCAGCTATACTGACTTTTATTTTTCCTTTTTCAATGGTAAAATGGCTGATGTTTACCTTGATCATGGACTGCTGTTCGATATCGGCCACAAGACTCGCCACCGAAAAGAGGGAGTCGTTTTTTGATTTGTCCCTTTTCCGGATATTCCATTGGGTTTCGGGATGCACCAAAACAAGCTCGTCAGCTTTCAGCGTGTTGTTAAAAATAAGCTTTTGTAAATTAAACGATTGTAGTCGTAACTGTAATAAGGATGCCTTTTCAATGGACTTGTTGGATGAAAAGAGTTGTCCGTTGTCCATCGATAAGTCGTAGCCATTGTAGTGGGTTAAGCCGGCCTCCAGGCGATAGCTGTTCGATTGGGTGTAGGCAATACTTTGGGCTGAAAAATTGAGCGTATCAAAATTTATTTCTTGCCGGTCAGGATGATAAGTTAGGTTTCTCGTTAAAAAGTTTGTGTTGGCCAGTGTCAGCGTGTCGGAGTTGCGATGAAAGAGGGTGACAAAGGTGCCTCCTGTAATTTTAATTTCACGGGGCTGTAACGCTGCTACAATCCATGAGGAATCGATGGTTGAAGTGTTTTTGTCAGGTTGGATGGTTAGTCTCGAGTACGGGCGGATCATAAAAGCATCGAATGTTTGAGGCTGTTTTTTTAATAGCTTTTTAAGCGAGAGGTTCAGCTTGATGCGCCCAGCGTGAAAGTGAAGGTCATCAGTACTATCGTTGACAAGAAACTCGTCGGCCACAAATTTGTTCCATTGGCTGTTATAGAGTATTTTGCCACTCTGCAGATGCAATCCCGGAAGCAGGGTGTTCGACACGAAAGAACGGGTGGAAAGTTTAAAAGATTGGTAGTTGAATTGTTGTTCCGGGTTTTTGAAAAAAAGCGAGTCCAGTTCAATTTCCCTTAAATCAACATCAAGGTCCCTGAAAAACAGGATGGTGTCGCCCCGGTTTGTTTCCATGTAGAGGTCGTTGTTGCTAAGTAGCAGCGTGTCGGCCGTGATCAGGCTAAAAAAGAGGTTGTCCGGTTTGCTGGAGGAGTTGGTGTGCCATGCTGCTGCTTTTGCCTTTTTAATATGTACGCTACCGTTGGTAAGGGCAAGTTTCTCAACGGTTGCTTTTGGAAGTGTGTCACCCAGCAGATGGAGTTCGTTTGCGACTAAGCTACCTGCCTCAATGGCTATCATGCCTGCAGTGTCTGCCATTTTGTGGGTAGGGCGCAAAGAGAATCCGTACGCGTTGAACCTGTTTTGGTTGGAAATCCACCAGAGTGAATCAACGGAAAAAGCGTAGTTCGAGTGAAAACTTTTATAAAGGTTGACTGCTTTCAGGTAGAGGCTTTTGGAGAGCGACTTGAGTCCTGTGGCATGGTTGGCCGAACGGATGGAGTTAAAATCCTCCATAAACAGGGTCAGGTCTTTCGTGGTAAATTTGATGGATGGATGGTTGTTGTCGGTTACATCAATTTGTCCATAACGGATTTCAACTTTTTTCAGCTTTGCTGAAAGGGCAAAATGGTAAGTGTAATCATGACTAAAAATACGGATTACATCCTCGGGGTTTATTTCCTGGATTTTACCTGTATTGTTTGTCGAGACAAACACATCAGGTTTTAAAAATATCAGTTTATCAGCCACCAGCTGCCTGTCGAACAGGAGTGCCCAAACATCAAAGTGTTGCAGTATTACTCCCGAGAATTTTAATTTCGACAGAGCGGCACTGCGCGATTTGTCAAGGTAAGTGCTGTCGAAAGTGATGGCAATACTATCGGTAGTCAGTGTCATGTTGCTGACACTAAAGTTCAGCTTGCTGATGGACAGATGGACGCGATGATTGGATTGATCTTCCGTCATTTTTTCGAAACTCCTGATCAGAATCTGGTTTCGTGTCAACCACAGTCCCAAAAGTATCAAGAGGACTGCACCCAGGGAAATGACTACTATTTTAAATGCTTTTTTCACTCTGGTTGTTGTGTGTAAACATCAATATAAATGGGCAGGTGATCGCTAAATCCGCCATTGTAATTAAAACCCACGAAAGTACGATTTAATTTCTTCCCAAGGTTTTTTTCATCGTTAATCAATAAAAATCCGGCATCAAAGATATGCATATC
>JANTGU010000151.1 GCA_024762735.1 Bacteroidales bacterium
AAAAGGGATGGACGCTCACCCAGCTCACCTTTGTTGAAACCCGTCTCGAAGATATCTTCCGTGAATTAACCCTTGAAAATTAACAGGAGGAATATGTTATGAAAGAAATTTGGATTATTACAAAACGAGAATTACAAGCCTATTTCGATTCGTTAATGGCCTATATCCTGCTCATCCTGTTTTTGGGATTCAGCGGTTTTTTTACCTGGATATACGGCAGCGATATATTTTTTGTTAAACAGGCCAACTTGCAGGTGTTTTTTAACATCGCCTATTGGACACTGTTCTTTTTTATCCCGGCGTTAACCATGCGGTTGCTTTCGGAAGAAAACCGTTCGGGTACCATCGAGCTGCTGTTAACCAAACCCATTAGCGAATGGCAGGTTATCATGGCTAAATTCCTGGCTGCCTTGTTGCTTATTATCGCGGCTTTGGTATTAACTTTACCCTATTACATCACCGTTAGTTCGTTAGGCAACATCGACAACGGGGCTGTTTTTAGCGGGTACCTCGCGCTTATTCTTGTCAGCGGCATGTACATCGCCATCGGGTTATTTACCAGCAGCGTTACCAACAACCAAATCGTGGCTTACCTGTTGGCACTTAGCATTGGCATTTTTTTTCAGATAATATTTCAAATGCTCAGCACCAACCTTACCGGAATCCTGGGTGGCGTTACCGATTATCTAAGCATCAACAGCCATTTTGATTCCATGACCCGGGGGGTTATCGATTCACGCGATTTGGTCTATTTCTTCTCGGTAATGTTGTTGGGATTGGTTTTCTCGGAATCGATGCTGATGAAAAAAAGAAGTGTTTAATACAGTAATACAATTATTATGAAAAAGAAATCATACATTGGAACATTATTACTGTTAACCATCATTGTTGTGGTGATTAACGTCATATCAGCAAAGTGGTTTTTCCGTATCGACCTTACCGAAGACCATCAATACTCCTTAAGCCAGGTAACGAAAAACATTCTCAACGATTTGGATGAAACCGTTACGGTTACCGCTTATTTTACCAAGGACCTTCCCCCGAATCTTCAAAAAGTAAAGCAGGATTTTAAAGATTTGCTCATTGAATACGCCAAACGTTCGGGTGGAAAAGTGGCTTACAAATTTGTAGATCCCAACGAAGATTCAAAAATTGAACGCGAAGCCATGCAGGCGGGTATTAGCCCGGTGCTGCTTAACGCCAGGGAAAAAGACCAGATTAAACAACAAAAAATCTACATGGGGGCCAACGTTATGCTGGGCACCAAAGCCGAAGCCATTCCGTTTTTAAGCGCCAACCAAAGCATGGAATACACGCTTACATCGGCCATTAAAAAAATTGCCGTTTCCAATAAGCCGGTAATTGGGTTTATTAACGGAAACGGGGAGCCTGACCCGGGTCAGATGTCACAAGCCATGAATGCGCTTTCGGTTTTATACAAGGTTGAACCGGTAACCATTACCGACACCATTAACCTGGCAAAATATAAAGCCCTGGCATGGGTTAATCCGAAAGATAGTATTACGACCGTGGTGTTTAACAAGCTTGATGATTACCTGGCTCACGGCGGAAACCTGTTTGTGGACATGAGTAGGGTGCAAGCAAATTTCCAGAACTTACAGGGTACTGCCCTAAACACGGGGCTGGAAACATGGCTTTCCAACAAAGGCATCAGGGTTAACCCCTCTTTTGTGGTAGATGCACGATGTGGAAACGTGGGGGTCAGTCAGCAGCAAGGAGGTTTCAGCTTTACTACTCAGGTGCGGTTTCCGTATATGCCTCTGATAGCCAGCTTTGCCGAGCACCCCATTACCAAAGGGTTGGATGAGGTGATCATGCAATTCCCCAGCCCCATCGAATATACCGGCGATACCACGGTTCAATACACGCCGTTGGCATTTACCTCTGAAAAATCGGGCGAAATAAAAGCACCTCTCATGTTTAACATCCAAAAAAGGTGGACTGATGCCGATTTTGATAAAGAAAAAATTCCTGTAGCAGCGCTCTTTAGCGGTCATTTGCAAGGTAAAGCCAATAGTAAGCTGGTGCTTATCACTTCCGGAGAAATGGCTCTAAATGGTAGCGGAAGAGGACAACGTAAAATTAACGAAGACAATGTAAACCTGTTTGTTAACAGTATCGACTACCTGGCCGATGATACCGGATTAATCGGGTTGCGTACCAAGCTAATCAAATCGCGTCCGCTCGACCAAATTAGCGAGGGAAAAACCCTTTTCTTGAAATGGTTAAACTTTTTGCTCCCTGTGTTGTTAATCCTGATATATGGCATCATTAGGGCTCAATATCGTAAAAATCAACGCATAAAACGAATGGAGGAAGATTATGTTCAGTAAGTTAAATATCAAAACACTGCTGGTGGTGCTGGTGGTGTTGCTTGCCGTATTTGCTGCCATTGAATATACCGATACCAGTGACAGCTCTTATAAAGATGAGGTGATTAAACTGGATACGGCCAGCGTAAACATGATTGTGTTTAAATCGGACAAAGACACGTTTCAACTGGTTAAAGAAAAACAATCCTGGTTGATTCAATCAGGTAATGACAAATCGGATGCCGATGAAGCCAAAATTAAAGCATTGCTCAGCAGGATGTCACCACTAACACCCCTGCGGGTGGCAGCCAACTCGAAAGATCAATGGAAAAAGTTTGGATTGGATGATAACGCCATGGAGGTGAACTTTTACCATGGAAAAGAGTTGTTGAATACACTTTTTCTGGGCAAAGTTGATTACCAGGCACCCGAAACTACCGACCGGCAAAATCCCTATTCAAGAGGTAACCAGGGTATCATGATTGGCTATGCACGCTCGGGTAGCGACAACACGGTGTACGTGGTTGACGGCTATCTTAAGATAAGCTATGCCGGTGATGCTATCAGCTTTCGTAAAAAATCACTTATCGACACAAAACCCGAATTAATCAACAAGGTATCCATCAGCAGCGGGGGTTCCACATTTAACCTGGAAAAGAAGGGTGCACAATGGTTTGTGGGAAATCAGCCAGCCGACTCGGCCAACACGGCCAAGTACCTGAACAACATATCGCGCTTAAGGGGTTATGAATTTGTTGCACCCGATGCCATTAAAGGTCGTTCGTCCATCGGCAGCGTTACCATCAACCAAGGGGAGCCGGGTCAAATTCAAATTGATGCTTTTCCGGTTGATTCGGTGAGCTTTGCCCTTGTAAGCGACCAAAATATTGGCAATATTGTAAAAGACAAAAACCACAAACTGCTCGATAGACTGGTAAAAGAGAAAGATTATTTTTTGAAAAAATAACCGTAGTTTTCCCCCGACCTAACAGGTCTCTACAAAGCCCGTGCGATGGTGACCTGTTAGGCCGGGGTTGCAGATACAACAAGCCCCGTACGTCAGCGACCTTTTAGTTTGGGACTCCTTGCAAACCGGTGAAATAATTGAAACAGTAGCCATACAACCCAAATTATGTCCTATCTTTATTCCTGTGGAAAAAAACAGGCAATATACATGGAAAGCCAGGCGTTTTGCCTTGCCGCAATTTCAAATGCTGGGCATCCTGCTTATCATTTACGGGGGTTATATGGCATACACGCTCAATGCGTGGTTGGTATTTATCCTTCTGTTTGGTGTTGCATTGGCCACGTTGGGTTACGGCAATCAAATTGATTTTACCACAAAAAGCTACCGCTCATACCTTTTTATCCTTGGATTTAAAACAGGAAAATGGAAAAAGCTACCCGCTATCAAGTATGTAAACATCTACCCTGAGCGCGCTTCACAAGATGCATGGGTTGAATCTATTGGCGCTACCTATAAATTTAAAAATTATAAAGTCAGGCTTGTAGTTAATCAGCGTGAACACTATGATATAGGCTTCTTCTCTGGTAAAGAAGAAGCCATGAAAGTTGCTATATTGATGGCTGCGGAGTTAAAAACCAGATTACTTGATTACACTTCTAAAAAGCCACAATGGGTTGATGTTGATGTACACTGATTGTTAGACTCTCTCCCTGACTTTTGCTTTTACCTTTTCACCACTTTCCCCGTGAGTATTTTTCCGTCAACAGCAATCCGATAAACATAAACCCCGGGGGGGATGTTCTCCTGATTAATTTTCCAATCATATCTATCGAAATAGCCTGAATGACGATGGATTAATCCGCCTGACAGGTCAAATATTTGAATCGTGTAGTCTTCAGTACGGTTCCATTTAAAAGTAACCCTTTTACCTATACTCACAGGATTGGGATACACGCTCACTTCCTTGTTAGAAGACAAAGGGTTAATGTTACTGATTAACTCCGAGTCAATCATTAATAATTCCTTGTAAGTTTTATCGGGCGTAACCACGAACATGGTGTCATAAATCATTTGACGCATAACCGGAAGAGCCGCGTAAACAGGAAAAGTAAGCGTGTCGTGAGCCGCCAGGGAGAAAGGAAATGCCGGCAAATCATCATCCTCAACATACCACGCAAATGTTAATCCGTATTGTGTTATTGAATTGATGGTAACGGTATCGTCAGTAGTATTTACTATGTGGAGAGGAATACCGAAAATCATTTCCTCTTGTGTATGAAACCAAACCGTATCAGGATTAAAATGCAACGCTTGTTCGTTGACCACGAACTGATGAGGATCGGGAAGGCCGATAAACGGATGGTTGGCACGATGGCCGGAAGCATCAGCCGCGAAAAGATAATAATTCACGGTATCTCCCGGTTCGGCACCAGAAATAGCACCCGAGTACTTCATGGTGTTGCCTGTTTCGGGCGACATCAACACCGTGTCAAAACTTCCCTGGTTAATTTGGTAGATGATAAAAACCGAATCCTGGTAAACCGGCTGGCCGCTGTAATTATAAAGGTCGACAGTTATGGGATAAGAATAATCAAAATCGACATGTCCCAACGTAGGCACGTGCCAGATATACAGCTGATCTACATCGGCAATGCCCTTGGTGCGGCAGTGGAGTGCATCGGTATCGTACCAGCCGCTATAGTAAATTCCTTTTACTTCGTAGCCGGGCATAGCCTCCTGATAGGCTGCTATGGCATCATCATCCCATGGACTTCCGGTAATAGGCACCAGCACTTTTTTGTTTAAAATAAGCGAGTTGGTATAAGGTGTTTCCTGCGGTGATCCGGGTGTAAAAACACGATACACTTTATAATGATTGCCATAACTGCTTATTTGGTTGGTAAAAAAGGTAGCTACTGCTTCAAAGTCGCTGTAACGAGGATCGGATGCGGCCACCCGGCCAATCATGATTTTATCAGGGGCTAAAAATTTCCCCCAGCAATCGATGTGCTTAATATACTCACCCAAAGGATCCAACGTGATAAAATAGGGGTCGTTACCCAAATAGTTTTTAACCAGCGTATCAACATCCTGTTCCGTAAGAGTAGGGTTTTCTTCCAATACCAAATCGGTGGAGGCTGCCTGTCCCATGCCGTTGCACATGTAATTGCCCCCGGTGTGGGTTAGGTTCATACCAAAAAGGTTGATGCCAAGATACTGGGCAATGGCCGCGGGAATATTGTTGTCGTTGGGACGGGGACGGTTGTAAGGGAAATCGACGATACCGGCGTTGTTGTTGCCATCAAAAATAAAAAACGGGCCGTAATCCCTTGTCCAGTATGAATCTGATTGAGCAAAAACAAAGTCACATTGCGAGGTATCAACATTATTGGAAACGTACATCGAGAGCACACTCTGTTTTTGTTGCTGGTTGGCCACGATGGTGAGCACGCGTGTATCCTTTGCCATTTCGGCCACCAGCGAAAGCGGGATACCAAAAGGATACCGAACCATTACTGCCTGCATTTGATCAAACTCGGCCACGTTACGAACAAACCCCACGGGTGGATCAGTGGGTGTAAAGTCACGTTTAGTGTTAACCGGCTTGCTCATCTCCTCTTTCGAGAGATAGTGAAGCCTGCGAAAATCTTTTTTATTCTGGGCTAAAACGGAAGAAGCAAACAGGAAAAACGAAAAGGCCAGCATGTAAAACTGTTTCATAACTAATCGGTTTAGGTGGGGTTGAAATACGATATATTGAC
>JANTGU010000152.1 GCA_024762735.1 Bacteroidales bacterium
GGCGTTTGAATGCGACTCTTTTGCCGTAGATGTTGCCTTTTGCCAGAGCGCCAGGAAGCATTCGTTTTGGGTCGCTTTCTTTGGCTCGTTTCTTTTCGACAAAAGAAATGAGCATAAAAAATCTATTGATAGTGTCCTATTGCGGAAAACAGTAAAAAAACTCCCGGTTAAATCAGTTAGCCGGGCGTTTTTTATAGTTAAGATATCAGTATTGGTTGGCAGGTAATAGCTGCCATCAACATTCGATAGTAAACAACGTTCGGTTTACAACCCCGAAATAATTTCAAAAGCATCTTTGGCAATCATCAGCTCCTCGTCAGTAGGTACTACCATCACGGTAACTTTTGATTCGGGAGTGGAGAGTATAATCTCTTTCCCTCTGGTATCCATCTTTGAGGGGTCCAGTTCGATGCCAATAAACTCCATACCTTTTAAAATATTCTTCCGGGTTTCGGTATCGTTTTCACCAATACCTCCGGTAAAGACGATTATGTCGGGGCCTTCGAGTGCTGCTGCATAAGCGCCAATATATTTTTTTACGCGGTAGGCAAACATGTCCAGCGCCAGCTGCGCCCGATGGTTACCTTCGGCAGCAGCCTTTTCCAAATCGCGCATATCCGACGAAACCCCTGAAATGCCCTGTAATCCTGAAAATTTGTTGATGAGCGTTCGGGTATATTCAATACTCAAATCCTCTTTTTCGGCAAAATGCAGCAGAGCACCCGGGTCGATATCACCCGTACGGGTTCCCATTACCAACCCTTCCGTGGGTGTCATTCCCATGGAGGTATCGTAAGACTTACCATATTTTACCGCGGCTACTGACGAGCCGTTTCCAAGATGGCAGGTAATAATCTTTTGTTTTTCAATATCAACATTCAACAACTCACAAGCCCTGGCGGAAACGTATTTATGACTGGTGCCATGAAACCCGTATCGGCGAATACGATATTTTTCGTAAAGAATGTAAGGAATGGCGTACAAGTAAACATGCTCGGGCATGGTTTGGTGGAAAGCAGTATCAAACACCCCAACCTGAGGAACCTCGGGTAGCAGTGCCGTCATTGCATAGATACCTTTAAGGTTAGGCGGGTTGTGCAACGGCGCCAACTCGGTTGATTTTTCCAATGCGTTAATAACTTCTTTGGTGATCATCACACTGCCACTAAACTCTTCGCCGGCATGCACCACACGATGCCCTACGGCATTTATCTCGTCAAGGCTTTTTAATACACCGTGTTCTTTGCTGATTAAAATACCCAACAAAAACTCGATGCCCTGCTGATGGTCTAGGATTTCACCTGTTAGTTTCACATCCTCTTGTCCTTCGCGCTGCAACTTGATGGCACTGCCCTTTAATCCAATTTTTTCAACCAGTCCTTTCACCAGCACTTTTTTCGAGGGCATGTCGAAAAGTTGATATTTAATGGATGAGCTACCGCAATTTAAAACTATAATATTCATTTTTTCTTCTCTTAAGTTATTTGATGATGGCGCACGAAATGGTATTGCTTACCGGTTTATCGCCTTCGTAGTTATAAAAACCTTTACCCACATGTTTTCCAACAAAATTGGCTCTTACCAGTCGTTTTAAGATAGGGGAAGCTTTATACTTGCGTTCGCCGTACTCAGCATAAAGGTTGTCCATGTACTTTAAAATTTTATCCAGTCCTATTCTGTCAGCCAGCTCGAAAGGTCCCACGTGGTAGCCCATAATCTCTTTCATGGTATCGTCGATATCCTCCACCGAGGCAACCCCTTCCATCAGCACTTCACAAGCTTCGTTAAAAACGGGAAGCAGGATACGGGTACTTATGTTTCCGGGTGATTCGTGGATGTTCACCACCCTTTTGTTAATCATGCGTGCAAAGCGGGTAATGGTTTCCAGGGTTTTGTCGGAAGTGCTCATGCAGCGCATCACCTCTATAATACGTGTTTTGTCAACCGGTTCAAGAAAGTGAATGCCCACGGCGCGGTCTCTTACTTTTAAGGCAATGGCCAAATCGGAAATCATCAGGGTTGACAGGTTGGAGCAGATAATCGTTTCGTCGCGCACCACGTTTTCTACCTTTTTAAATATCTCGCGGCGCAGTTCAATCAAAGTGCCTCTTTGTCGTGAGCTGATGGTTTCGATGACGATGTCGCAATTGCTAAGGTCGGAATAAACCAGCGTTCCTTTTATTCGTGAAAGGATTAGCCGTTTCTCGGAAGCCGTGATGCCCCAGTGATTGATGGTGTCATCCAATTGATGCTCCAGGTCGATAAAAATCTGCTTAATCCGTTCTTCCGAGATGTCCAGAAAGACCACATCCATACCATAGTTAGCAACCTGTAAAACAACCTGCTGTCCCACGGATCCGCAACCAATAATACCTACAGTTTGAATGGTTCCCTTGGGCTTCATTTTTTCGCCCAGGCTGAATTTTGATAATTGATTATTCATGTTAATGTTTATTTTTTTGCAATTTATCCCAGTCCGTTGGCCTGGTTAGCGGTAATGGCAATCATGTTGATGATATCATCCACCGAGCAACCGCGCGACAAGTCGTTGATGGGGGCGGCGAGTCCCTGCAACACGGGTCCTACCGCTTCGGCGTCAGCAAGTCGTTGCACCAGTTTATAGGCGATGTTTCCCGATTCGAGTGATGGAAATATCAGCACGTTGGCCTGACCGGCAATGTTCGATCCCGGTGCTTTCTTTTTACCGATGGCTTCAATAATAGCGGCATCGGCCTGCAGCTCACCGTCAATGGCTAATTGAGGATCCATCTCCCTGGCCAGGGCGGTAGCTTCCACCACCTTGTCAACTTTTTCGTGTTTGGCACTTCCCTTGGTGGAAAAGCTCAGCATGGCCACTTTAGGCTCGATGCCGGCAATAAATTTTGCGGTACGTGCCGATTCTACAGCCTGTTCAGCCAGCTGCTTGGTGGTGGGGTCAGGATTCACGGCACAATCGGAAAATACCAGGATACCGTTTTCGCCAAACTGTTTTTTATGCTCGGGAAGAATCATAATGAAAGCACCCGATACGGCACTTACCCCGGGCAATGTTTTAACAATTTGAAAAGCGGGGCGCAACACGTCGCCCGTGGCATTGTCGGCGCCGGCTACCTCGCCATCCGCCCTGCCCTCTTTAATTAACAGGGTGGCAAGGTACAGGGGGTCTTCAACCAATTTAACGGCCTGCTCTTTGGTTAATCCTTTGCCTTTTCGTAACTCGTAGAGTTTTTCGGCAAAAAAGTCCTTTTCCGAAAAAGTTATCGGGTCAATCAAACGGGCGTTAGCAATGCCGGCTAATCCCCATTTGGCGGCCTTGGCTTTTATTTCGCTTTCGTTACCCAGCAAAATAATTTTTGCCAACCCATGTTCCAACGCGTAGTTGGCAGCTTTCAAGGTTCTTTCCTCGGTACCTTCCGGCAAAACAATGGTCTTGTTGGCCTCCCTGGCCATGTTATGAATTTTATTTAATAGTTCCATTTTAATACTTTATTATACTTAAATTTGACGCTGCAAAAGTATTACTAATTTTGCAGGTTTCGGGGTTTAGTGTTATTTTTTTAACAACTTTTTTTGATTGTTTATTAGTTTGTTTTTCAGTAAAGTAGTTCTATTTGGCCATACCATTAATAAATATCGATTCAATAGGTAATTACGTTGTTTTACCACATTATTCCGATACGGTTCAGCAAGGGGTGTTGCCGGGAGGATTTCCGAGGAGCAATTCAGTTGCGGACTCTTCAAATGCTGTCTCCTCTTTGCTTCATCACCCGGTGACAGGACGGTTTTTGCAACAGGGTAGTGCGCCCATGGATATCCTGGAAAAAAACAGCGATTTTTCGGGTTGGCTTACGGTAGGAATTTTGCTGATTGTTTTTATGTTGTCGTTGGTGTGGTACTTTTTTCCTGAACGGGTACTGCGTTTGCTGTCGCGAGAAGGTTCGAAACATAAAGCCAAGTACGCTGACAACCAGTTTGCCAAACCGGGTTTCGTCCTTTACACCCTTTTGGGAGTTACCTTTATTGCTACTACAAGCCTTGTGCTTTACCTGCTTGCCAAAAATTTTTTGCCACAGGAGCTTTCCGGCTATACATTCGAACAAGTTATCCTTATTATTACCACCCTGGTCGTGCTCTATTATGCCCTCCGCTTCATAGTCATTTATGCCATTGGGTTTTTATTTAACCGGCAGGAGCTGGCAACGAAACAGGTAAAAGCATCTTTTCGGGCTGACATCATCCAAAGTTTTTTAATCATCCCCTGGTTACTAATTTTGCTTAATAATCCCTCCTCCTTTTTTTATTACACTGCCCTGGCGTTGTTGCTGTTAACTGTGGTTTACAAATGGGGTATTTCGCTTTATATTGGGCTAAAGTTGTCAAAAATTTCGCTTTATCACAATATTTTGTACCTTTGCGCCCTTGAAATCGTACCTGTAATTGCACTTTTAAAGTTGTTGGAAAGTTATGGGCTGGTTATAGTTAACTAGCTGATTTTTAATCGATGTTGGAATAAAAAAGGAATTAAATTGAAAGTAAAGAATATCCTCATTTCGCAGCCGAGACCGGCTGATCTGGAAAGAACCCCTTACGCCGAACTTATTAGAAAATTCAACGTCAACGTTAGCTTTGAAAAGTTTATCAAGGTTGAAGGTATTCCATCTCAGGAGTTTAGAAGAACAAAAGTTTCTTTTTCCGATCACTCGGCTGTGATATTAACAAGCCGGCACGCTGTGGATCACTATTTTAGAATGGCCAAAGAACTTCGCTTCGAAATTCCTGACACCATGAAATACTTCTGTATTTCAGAATCCACAGCTTTCTACTTACAGAAATACATCCAATACCGTAAGCGTAAGATATTTTTTGGCAAGCAGCAGTTTTCCGACCTTATCGACATCATTAAAAAACATGGTGATGAAGACTTTTTGGTGCCCTCGTCCGACATTCATAAACAAAGCATGTTTATGCTGCTGGATAAGGCGAAAATAAAATATACCCGGGCAGTAATTTACCGCACGGTAGCTGCCAATCTTAAACATGTTGATATCGACAGTTTTGACTGCTTAATATTTTTCAGCCCTGCCGGAATAAAATCGTTACAAAAAAACTTTCCCAATTACCAGCAAGGCGAAAAAATTATCGGTGCTTTCGGTCATACAACCGCCAAGGCTGTTAAAGATGCCGGCTTTGAATTAAACATACCGGCACCCACCCAGTCGGCTCCCTCCATGACCATGGCGCTTGACGAATTTTTAACCCAACAGGCTAAAAGAGTTCGTCGAAAAAGATAAATCCTTGCGCCGGGAAGAGCCGGTTCACTCTTAAGATTTATTAAATAAACCGCCCTTCGTGGCATTTAGCCTTGTATATTCAGACCATAGCATTACTTTTGTGCTGTTTAACCAAAAGTACCATTTTGAATCAGGGTTTTAAAAAAGAGGAGCGGCTTCATAGCAAAAAACGTATTGGTGAGCTGTTTTCAGAGGGAGAGAGTTTTTTTATCTATCCGTTCAAGGTGGTTTATCATACCCTCCCCGAGCCATCAGATTATCCCGTTCAGTTGCTCATCTCGGTTTCCAAAAATAAGTTTAAGCAAGCCGTAAAACGAAACCGTGTAAAGCGACTGATTCGCGAAGCCTACCGGAAAAACAAATCAATACTTTATCCACCATCCAATAGGGCTGAAGATACCTTGTTGACAGGGTTGATTTATGTGGCCGACACAATAATGGATTACCATCAAATAGAAAAGAAAATAATCCTAATTTTACAACGTTTAAAAAAGAGGGATGAAAAAGGCAATAGGTAAGTTTTTTATTTTTTTAATTCACGTGTACAAATACACCTTGTCGCCCTTTTTGGGGCAATCGTGTCGCTATACGCCAACATGCTCATCGTACAGTGTGGAAGCCATCGAAAAGTATGGTCCTTTTAAAGGAGGATGGATGGCCATCAAACGCATTGCCTCGTGTAACCCCTGGGGTGGAAGTGGTTATGACCCCGTTCCCTAAATATAAATAGATA
>JANTGU010000153.1 GCA_024762735.1 Bacteroidales bacterium
GTTTTTTCTGACGTCAGAAAAAAGACAAATTAAATATGAGTCCCGTCAGGGGCGATATATTATCAAATGTCTTTTAGATTATATCGTTCATTAAATTCAATACTGTGTTCTTTTTATGGGAGTATTATCTTCAACGCCTCAAAATAGGAATCAGCCCTTTCGATTTTCGAGTGATTCCACCTTAACCAAAAAAATAGAGTCGATAAAATACTATATTTGTTTGGTTTATTATTTCTGTTCACAACAATACCGATGCAAAAAAAATACGATGTAGTAATAATTGGCGGTGGCATCAGTGGCCTTACACTGGGTGCACTGCTTGGAAAGTTTGGCTTTCGCTGCTGCATCGTTGAGAAAGAACCCCACCCCGGAGGTTACCTGGCAGGTTTTTCACGAAAAGGATTTTTCTTCGACACAGCCATTCATTGGTTGAACCAGTTTAACAAGGAGGGCATCTCGCACCGCTGCTTTTCGTTTATCGACAATAACTACCCGAAGCCAACACCGCTGAAAAACATTCAAAGATATCAAACCCAGAAGTTTAATATTTTATTAAGTGGTGACATCCAACAGGTTAAATCAGAATTTCTCAGCGCTTTTCCCGAAGAAAAGAAAGGGATTGACAAGTTTTTCCGTCATGTGGAAGAGCTGGCAAGGGCAAGCCACAAGCTGGCTTACTTTGCACGATCCAATCAAACCATGTCGGCGGTAGATAAAGTGATGTTTTATACCCGCGCCCTGCCGGCTGTTTTTCCACTGATAAAGCACCTAAAATATACCGGCAACAAAGGGGTAACAAAAGGCCTTGATAACTACTTTAAAAGTGATGAGATAAAAGATATTTTTAGTTCCGAGAGTGACCTGTTGTCCTGCTTGTTTCCGCTGGCATGGGCAAAAAACCAGGATTATTTCTCCACACCGAAAGGAGGCAGTATTGCTTTTATCAAATGGCTTACCAAGGTAAACAACGAGTTGGGAAATGAACTTTTGCTTAAAACCGCTGTTACTTCCATTAGGGTAGAAGGGAACAGAGCGAAAGGCGCTGAAGTGCTTCAATCAGGCAAAAAAAATACCATTGCCTCAACATACGTGGTCATTGCTTCCGACCTGATTACTGCTTACCGGAAACTGCTTCCCGCGGGAACCATCCCTGAAAAAAAGATAAAGGCCATCGAAGATTCAGTGCAGTACAAATCAGGGTTTACCGTATCGGTGGCCCTGGACTGCCCGGCAGAGGAACTGGGTTTTGGCGAAGAGCTCACCCTTCTTTTTAAAAATAACCTGGAGAGACATAAGCATGAAGAGGCGGATCCCCTACATAGCAAGCTCAACGTGTTATCACCTTCGGCGCGTGATAAAAGTGTCTGCCCTGCCGGAAAAGGTATCGTATCCATTTATATGAATGCCGGATTTGAAAAGTATGACTTCTGGAAAACAGAAACCGATCAACAGGGAAACCGCGTTAAAGGCGACGACTACCGTCAATTAAAAGATGAAATTGCCCGGCAAATGATTGAGCGGGTTGATAAGGAGATTAACCCGGAATTTTCAAAACATATTTTGTTTTACGAAGTAGCCACCCCCATCACCTATCATCGCTATACAGGAAATTATCAAGGCAGCATCATGGGAGCAAAACCCGGCAAGGAGAACATGAAAAACAAGGTGGATTCATACACTACCGGCGTTAAAAACCTGTTGGTGGGTGGACAGTGGGCCGAGTTGGGCGGTGGCGTTCCCATCACATCGAAAGCAGCCATGAATGCCACACTTCTTATCCTGAAAAAAGAAAACAGAAAAGCCTTTAAACAATTTGTCGCCTATTTTGACGGGAAGATAAGCCTTCAGGAATTAAGCCTGTGGATGGCGAAGCAAAAATAATATATGCAAGTTGTTCTATTTGTTATACCTTTGTGCTAAATTATTTTCCACCTTTAACTTGCTTTAATCATGTTTAAAAAATTGACACTCCTGTTCGTGCTTTTGATTTCAATGTTCAGCACATCGCTTAAAAGTCAACACACCGAACCCTTTCGCCCCGGAGAATTTTTAATCCAGCTACAACAGGCCAATGATATCCATGCCATCGAATCAGCCTTTCAAAAAAGGGGACTGGCTGCTGTTGAAACTATTTCAGAACGCTTTCATATTTACCTACTGACCTTTAACAACAAAGCACTTGATCAACAATTAATGTTGCATGACCTGAAATCAGAAAAAACGGTTATCAATGCCCAGTCAAACCATACGCTTTCACTACGGGAAGGCGACGAGCTGGATTCTATTCCCGATGACCCCAACTTTAACAGTCAGTGGAGCTTACAAAACACGGGACAAGGTGGCGGAACCATTGATGCCGATATTGATGCTACCGATGCCTGGACCATTACCCATGGCGGGCTTACCGTGCTGGGCGACACCATCGTGGTTGCCGTGGTGGATGGTGGTACGGATAAAGATCACGAAGACCTCGATTTTAAACACAACTGGGATGAAATACCCGCCAACAACATCGACGATGACAACAATGGGTATATCGATGATGTGATGGGGTGGAATGCCTATAGCAACACCGGTTACATGCCCGACCATTCGCACGGGGCGCATGTATGTGGTATCATTGGTGCCATGGGGAACAATGGCATCGGGGTAACCGGCGTGAATTGGAACATGAAAGTATTGCCCATCGCGGGTTCCTCAACCAGTGAAGCTACCGTGGTAAAAGCGCTAAGCTATATTTATACCGTTCGGGCACGATACGACAGCACCAACGGTCAGGAGGGAGCATTTGTGGTGTCGCAAAACAACTCGTTTGGTATCGACCAGGGCAATCCTGATAACTACCCTATCTGGGAAGCCATGTACGACTCGCTGGGCAGGTTGGGGGTGATGAGTGCGGCAGCTACCGCCAATGCCTCGTGGGATATCGATGTGGTGGGCGATGTGCCTACCGCTTTTGCTACCGATTACATGGTGGCCGTTACCAACACCACCCGTGCCGACAAGCTTTACACGGCTGGCTATGGCGACACGGCCATCGATTTGGGAGCTCCCGGAACAGCCATTCTTTCCACCATTCTGAACAACGGGTATGGCACTAAAACAGGAACCTCCATGGCTACCCCTCATGTGGCAGGAGCTGTCGCTCTTATCCTCGCGGCCGCCGATTCAACCTTTATTGCCGACTACAAAGCCAATCCGGCAGAAAAAATATTAATGATAAAAAACTACCTCTTGCAGGGAGTTGACACGCTGCCTACCTTGATGGGAAAAACGGTGTCGGGTGGAAGGCTCAATGTTTACAATTCCATCGAGCTGTTGCTCAACCGTCCGATTTTAACCGCCAACCCTTCGTTATTACATGAGGAAATTGCCCCTAACTCCACGATTCAAAGTGATCTCTCCCTCTCTAACACCGGAAATGATACCCTCACTTACAAGCTTACCATTCCGGAAGATGCCCCCTGGTTGTCGCTAAGTGCCGACAGTGGTGTTTTGGCACCTGGCCATTCGGATTTGATTATGGTAACTTTCGACGATAACGGAATGGACACGGGGTTGTATGTAACCCAAATTCACGCCACCACCGACGCAGCAGGCAGCAAAGACATCCCTGTTTATATGCATGTTACCAATTTTGTTTCGGTGGGTAACACGATAGATAATTCAAACCCTGTAATTGTTTCGCCCAACCCGTTTAGCCGGCAAGCCAAAATCTCGTTCATGTTAAATAGGTCCACCGGGGTTACTTTTTCTGTTTACAACTTACAGGGAAAGAGACTCTACCAAAAAACCAGGCTGATGTTGCCCGGAGTCAACGCTTTTTACTGGGACAGTGATGGTGTTCCAAAAGGTCTCTATTTTTATCAAATAGAAACATCCTCGTGGTCCAAATCGGGCAGACTGGTTAAAAAATAACCTACTTTTACACTTCAAAAAAAATTCACAAAAAACAACAAGATCATGTTTAGTAAAGATACCTATATCCATCGCCGTAACAACCTTAAAAAAGAGGTTCAATCAGGCATAGCCCTGTTTTTGGGCAATGTTGATGCTGCGTTTAATTATCCTGCCAACCAGTATCATTTCCGTCAGGACAGTCATTTTCTCTATTTTTTCGGATTACAAAACCAGGGTTTTGCCGGCGTTATTGATTTTGATCACGACAAAGATTACCTGTTTGGCAACGATTTCGATTTAGATGATATTATCTGGATGGGTGTTCAACCCAAAGTTAAGGACTTGGCTGCCAAAGCCGGCATTGAAAATGTAGCCCCCTATAACGATTTAACCGCGTTTATGGCTGATGCATTAAAAGAGGGCAGAAAAGTACATTTTTTACCCCCCTACCGTGGTGAAACCGTTATTGAGCTTTCCAGATTATTGAACATCCCCAATGCCGAAGTAAAAGCAGCTGCTTCGGAAGAGCTTATCAAAGGCGTTGTAAAACTGAAAGAGATAAAAAGTAAAGAGGAGATTGAAGAAATTGAAAAAGCCGTTGACGTGGCCTACGATATGCACACCACTTCAATGAAGATGGCCATGCCCGGAACCATCGAACAAGAAATTGCCGGTGCCATCGAAGGCATTGCCCTGGCGTTGGCAGGCCCGGTTTCATTTCCTATTATTTTGAGTCAGGATGGGCAAACACTACACAACCACTATCATGGCAACATGCTGGAAAAAGGTCGGATGATGGTTACCGATGCCGGTTGCGAGACTTCGGAATGCTATGCCAGCGACATCACCCGAACCGTACCGGTGGGAGGAAAATTTAACGAACGCCAGGCAACTATTTACCAGATTGTGCTGGATGCTAACATGGCAGCCATCGAAGCCATAAAACCCGGGGTAAAATATCGCGACATCCACTTTTTAGCTGCCCGCGTTATTATTGACGGGTTAAAAAAAGCCGGTATCATGAAAGGGGATACTGATGCAGCCTTAAAAGCTGAAGCGCATACCCTGTTTATGCCTCACGGATTGGGCCACATGATGGGCATGGATGTCCACGATATGGAAGGCCTGGGTGAGGATTATGTTGGCTACGATGAAGAAACCAAACGTGCCACCACCTTTGGAACAGCTTACCTGCGTCTTGGTAAAAAACTGAAACCGGGATTTGTGTTGACCGTGGAGCCGGGCATCTATTTTATACCCGATTTGATTGACCAGTTCCGCGACGAGGGTAAATTCACTGACTTTGTTAACTACGACATATTGGAAACCTACAAGGATTTTGGTGGCATTCGTATTGAAGATGATGTACTGGTAACCGAAACCGGTCATCGTGTGTTGGGAAAGCCCATTCCGAAAACCATTGCTGAAATTGAAGCTACCATGGCAGAGGGATAGTAAAGCTACTGATTTTTAATGGCTAAAGCCTTTGGAATATCAACTTTTGTAGTCTTGTTAATAGTAACGTAGCTAAAGAATGTATCACACTTCGACTACGCTCAGTGTGACAACAATGACTCTGCTCAGTGTGACAATTTAATGGAACATGAATCATTTTATAGAACAACTTGAATCCGCTTTTATCCAGCATTCAAATGAAGAAATTGCCGTGCAGCAGAAAGCATACATGCGCAACCAGTTTGATTATTTTGGCCTCAAATCCCCCATTAGAAAAGAGGTTCAAAAACCTTTCTTAAGAAAGGAAAGTCTGCCCCCAAAAGAGGAAGTTGATGGCCTTGTGAAAGCCCTCTGGACAAAACCTCAACGGGAATTTCAATATTTTGCCATGGAGTTGACCAACAAGTACAAGCGGCGATATACCGAAAAAGATATGCTAATGTTCGAGTGGATGGTTACCCATAAATCGTGGTGGGATACCGTTGATTACATAGCTGCCCATTTGATGGGCGACTATTTCAAGATGTTTCCCGCATCGCGGAATGAAATCGTGGACAAGTGGCTTAACTCAGGCAACATCTGGCTACAGCGATCCTCGTTGTTGTTTCAACTTTTTTACAAAAAAACCCTGGA
>JANTGU010000154.1 GCA_024762735.1 Bacteroidales bacterium
GGTTGTTGTGGAACAAGCTGGCGAAACACTATTTTGATGCATGGAGCCATGCCGGACAGCAGGCATCGGGCAGAGCCATCCACGAAACACCTTCGCACATGCCCCAAACAAGACAGGTTGACGTTTCCATTCAAAAGGATCGCCCCCAGTGGAAAAAAATATTGATTAAACCGGTGCTCCCCAAAGAGCTGCAACCCCTCAAAGAACTGGCTTACAATTTATGGTGGTCGTGGAATACCGAAGCCTCCGGGCTTTTTGCCTCCATCCTGCCCGAGAAGTGGGAAGCCCTTGAATTTAACCCGGTAAAACTCCTGGAACAGCTTTCGTCGTCCGATCATAAACGGTTGATGAACAATAAAGATTTTATGAGCAAACTGAAAAACGTGTATGAAACTTTCAGTGCTTACATGGCCGACAAAAAAAACCAGGACAAAACTTCCATTGCCTATTTCAGCATGGAATACGGATTGCATGTCAGTTTAAAAATATACTCCGGGGGACTGGGAATATTAGCCGGGGATTATTTAAAGCAGGCTTCCGACTCAAACAAAAATTTTATGGCCGTGGGGCTGCTATACCGCTATGGCTATTTCAAACAAAAAATTACTTATGGCGGCGACCAGGTAGCCAAGAGTATTCCTCAAAAGTTCACACAACTACCCTTAATTCCGGTACGAAACAGCAAGGGCGAATGGGTTACCGTTATAATTGCCCTTCCGGGAAGAAGTGTGATTGCCAAAGCCTGGCAGGTGAACGTGGGAAGGATTCCCCTCTACTTGCTGGATACTGATATTGAAGAAAATACATCGGAAGATCGTGCCATCACCCACCATCTCTATGGTGGCGACCGTGAACACAGGTTAAAACAGGAGATGCTGCTGGGTCTTGGAGGTATCAGGCTCATTGACAAACTGGGCAAAAAACCGGACGTATTCCACAGCAACGAAGGTCATTCGGCCTTTATTGGCCTACAGCGGTTAAAAAACCTGATGGACAATCACAAACTCGATTTTGAAACTGCCAAAGAGGTGGTAAAAGCCTCCACCCTGTTTACAACCCATACCCCCGTCCCGGCAGGCCACGACACGTTTGAAGAACATCTCGTCAGAGCCTACCTGTCGCACTTTACCAACCATCTCAACATCAGTTGGGAAAAGTTTATTGGGCTTGGACGTTTTAATCCCGGCAACACCTCCGAAGAGTTTTCAATGAGTGTACTAGCCACCAATCTCTCGCAAGAGGTCAATGGTGTTAGCCGCATCCACGGTAAAGTGTCACGCGACATGTTCCAGAAACTCTACCCCGGTTACTATCCCGAGGAACTGCATATAGGCTATGTTACCAACGGGGTTCACTATTTTACCTGGACCGACAGCCAATGGCAAAAGGCTTACCAAAAAACTTTCGGGGATGAGTTCGTTTTCGACCAGGCCAACGACAAACCCTGGCAGAACATTTACAACCTGCCTGACAGTGAAGTTTGGAAAATCAGGCAAACGGTAAAGGAATCCATGATTGAAAAGATAAAGATCAAACTGAAAGCCGACCTCACTTACCGTCAGGAGAACCCAAAACAGATTATCAACTCGCTGGAAGCCCTTGACAAGAATACATTGATAATTGGGTTTGCCCGCAGGTTTGCCACCTACAAGCGTGCTCACCTGCTGTTTACCAACCTCGACAGACTGGCTAAGATTGTCAATAATGAGGAGCGCCCAGTGATATTTATTTTTGCCGGAAAGGCACACCCTGCCGATGGTGCCGGACAGGATTTGATAAAACGAATAATCGAGATATCCCGCATGCCGCAGTTTATCGGGAAAATTTTGTTTTTAGAAAACTACGACATGACCATTGGCAAGTTGCTGACCAGCGGTGTTGACGTGTGGCTCAACACCCCTACCCGGCCGCTGGAGGCATCGGGCACCAGTGGTGAAAAAGCCATCATGAACGGAGTACTTAATTTTAGCGTGTTGGATGGCTGGTGGGCCGAAGGTTACAAACCGGGAGCAGGCTGGGCCATCGAAGAAGCCAAAACCTACCTCGACCAACAGTTACAGGACGAACTGGACTCGGAGATTATTTACAACAGCTTCGAAACGGAAATTACCGATGCCTACTACCAGCGAAACAAAGACGGGGTGCCCGAGACATGGGTTTCGCATATCAAGAACACCATTGCTAAAATCACCCCTCATTTTACCATGCAGCGTATGCTTGACGATTACTATAACAAGTATTACCACAAGCTTGAAGAGAGCGGAAAAACTTTTACTGCCGATAACTATAAACAGGCTAAAACATTGGCACAATGGAAAGGAAAAGTCCTTTCGGCATGGGATCATATTAGTGTTGAAAAACTGATTATACCCGATTCTGACAGAGAGCCCATAGACTTTGGCAAACACTTCATTGCCGAGGTAGCACTCAAAATTCCCGGTCTAAACATCGAAGATATCGGTGTTGAAATAATTGCCGGAAACCGAACCAACGGTGATATCGACGAGATAAAATATCGCCTTCCTTTGATACAGGGTGACTTCAAAGAAGATGTTGCCCGTTACACCATTGAGTTCCCGCTTAAACAACCAGGCGTGTACGATTATGCTTTCAGGATTTACCCCAAACACAAACTACTTGTCAACCGAATGGATTTCCCACTGGTGAAGTGGATTTAATATAGCTGCTCTCGCACGGTTTGTAACCGTGCGACTGCACTTTTACCACGAAAACCCGTTCAGATTTGCAACCAGGATGAAAGCAACATACTTACTACATCGTTTATCCCGACCTGATGGAATCCACACGCTCATCCTGATTTGCAATCAGGATGCAAAGCAACATGCTACTACAACCTAACTCACCTGATTTGTAATCAGGATGCAGAACAACCTACTACACGCTCATCCTGATTTGTAATCAGGATGCAATACAACATGCTATCAGTAATGGGTTCTGATTTTAGTAAACCTCATTATCAATGTATACGAATCAACCTAAAACCCATACGAAACAGAACCGTTTAGGTTAACCGTTTCGCCGTTATTATAGCCTTTGGTTACCACATCAAACGTGGCTTTAAGGTGGGTGGCATCTGCCTGGGTTATGGTCAGGGTACCAGACTGTGACTTATAAAACTCCTGATTGTCGCCATGAATGATCAGCTCAACAAATCCGGGGTCATCTTGACCACAGGAATATGATTGCGTTCCCACCACAAACGGCACAACCGAAAGGTCACAGGCGTACATTTGGCCATCCACGGTAACATTAGCACTAAAACTCACCCGTTGGTTTTCTTCATCATACACGTATTGAGGAAAATTGTCGAAACAAAAACTTTGGTTAACATTTCCCGTGGCTGTTGCCTGAATGTATCCCGAACAATCCGGATCCGGCGGGTTATCGGTTCCATTACATTGCGAACTCATTAAAGTAAGCAGGCCTAACGCAAGGCCTAATACCATCATAATACTTTTTGCAATTTTCATGATACTAAGGTTTTAATTATTTTGATTCAAGGATTTCTATCCTTTTAGCTAACGCTTCATTTAACTTTATCAGCCGGTTAATCTGCTCCTGCTGTTGCTGAATGATTCCTTCCGTGCTTGCTTTGGCTTCTATTGAATGCTGATCATCATCAATATCCTGAATATAGACTAACTTTTCACCGGTAATTTTTTCGATAAGGCGCACGGTTTTAAGCATGTCCACGTTAATTTTTTTGCCTGTCGCATGGTTCTCACTATAGAACGACCATGCCATGGGTTCACTTTTTTTTGTCATGCTGAAGTTGTGTGGCGAAAGGGTAGTAACGTTGCCGGCTTCATCCCTTACCTTTAATTCACTGGATGCAGATACATCCTCGGCATAGAGCATTACGCCATCGGTAATGGATGAACCCGGAATAGTGCCATTGGTGAGCGAGAGCGTTCTTGTGCCATTGCCAAACAATTTTGTTCCCACACCAAGGTTGCCATAAATTGTAACCATGTCATTATCAAACTCGCCATAGATTAAAGGGGTTGAAGATGTAGAGTTTTCGATGTAGAGTTTGTTATCGCCTGTTTCGTTGTATCCTGCATGATACCCTAAAAATGTACAATAAGATTGACTATGGATGGTGGTCCCCTCTCCCGCCTCGTACCCTATTATAGTATTGAATGATCCGATTTGATTATTTAACAGCGCATCCCGTCCTATCAGCGTATTATAATCCCCCGCCGTGTTACGGTAGCCGGCGCCATAGCCCATGGCTGTATTATCGTGGCCTGATGTATCGCTGTACAAAGCATAATTTCCGATGGCCGTATTGGCATCTCCATGTATGTTGCTGTATAAGGCATTATAACCGGTTGCCACATTGGAAGTGCCGCTTGTTACCGCATTTAAAGCTTCAACTCCAACGGCCACATTCTTATTGTCAATGCTGTCGTCTGCTGCTCCGGCACCGGAGCCGAGAAAAAGTGACGAACCGGATGTTTTTGCATCAGAAAGATCGTTGATGTCAGAAACACCCGAAGTCCCCCAACTTAGGTTACCGCTGCCATCGGTTTGCAGTGTTTGTCCTGAGGCTCCGTCAGCTGTTGGAAACTGATACGCATTATTAATGTCTAATGTTCCGTTTATTCTAAGTATATCATTATCAAATTCACCATAAATTAAGGGTGTTGATGAATTGGAATTCTCTATATAAAGTTTATTGCTTTCTGTTTCATTATAACCTGCCTGATACCCGAGGAATATATTACCTGACTTTGTATGAGATGAAGTCCCAAGGCCTGCCTCAAAGCCTATGATTGTGTTTCTCGCTCCTTGTTGATTATTGAAGTCTGCTTTAGCTCCCACCGCGGTATTATTATATCCCGTTGTCGTTCTCCCTAAAGCAAAAATACCCATTGCCGTGTTACTGTCAGCCGTAGTACTCGAAATTAACGCTCCATAACCAAAAGCAGCATTATATTTACCAGTAGTATTAGCATTGAGAGAGTTGTCTCCAAAAGCAGCATTAAAGTTTCCATTTGTATTTGTAAACATTGCATTATAACCAAAAGCACAGTTGTAAGCCCCGGAAGTATTATTTACTAGCGACTGAACTCCAAGTGCAGAATTTCCGGACGAAGTATTATTTTGAAGCGATAAATAACCAACGGCGGTATTATAACTCCCTGTATTATGATCCAACGTATTGTATCCTACTGCTGTATTTTGAACTCCCCCGTTTGTTGTATAAAGAGAGGAAACCCCAACACCAACATTTCTACTGTCAGTTGTATTGTCATTTGTTCCAGCCAACGATCCCACATAAAGGCTGTTTCCTGCAGTTTTAGCATCGTTTAAGTCGTTAACATACAAAGTTTGCGAACCTACTGCACCCCAAGCATAACCATCATAATAATAAAAACCAGCAGTTCCATCTATTTGGTAGATTAATAGTCCTTGTAAAGGGCTTACTATAGCATTTCGCTCTATCACAGTCATCCTTGGAATAAGCATCCCTTTTGTGGTTGACTTTACATCCAGCATGGCTGAACTGTCGGCCATGCTGCCATCCGTATTGATGGCTATTTGAGCACGCACACTAAGAAGCATGAAAAACAGGGGAAAAATAAATAATAACTTTTTCATAATGATTTAGATTAACAAGTGATACCATCATTGATTTTCAAAAAAGCCTCCGGTAAATTTTTAATATGACCGGAGGCTGCCAAATTTCCTACCTTTGGTCAATATCATAAAACCAAAAATAGAAAAACTGAACTTCATTTCAAAGTTAAAACCTATAAGTGTCAGGAACTAATTATTATTCGAAGGTGTTTGTTGAATATCTGCGCTAAAGAAAATAAGGCACAAAAGGAAAAAACAGGATAGTTACCAACATGCTACCGCGTGAACACGTACTTGTTTTCAGTACTCAACGATGAATTGAAATAGTAACCCTCATTATCAAAAAGTTTCAGGTTTTCAGGACTACTGACTTGATTT
>JANTGU010000155.1 GCA_024762735.1 Bacteroidales bacterium
CGGATCGTTTGCCGCCATTACTCACGCGGGTCAAACTTTGCTGAACCTGGGCGTTGGTGGGTTTTCCTATTTAATGATCATGTTTTTATCGAAAAAACAAAAACCACTCAATGAATAACCTGGCAATCATACAACAAAAAATATTTCGTCCAGACGAAAAGAAGCTAAAGTTACTGTTGGCAGCCATTCGGTTCAAGCAGGAAAAAATAGTTTTTACCAATGGCGTTTTCGACCTGTTGCATTTGGGCCACATCGACTATTTGAGCAAAGCCAAAGACCTGGGCAATTTTTTAGTGGTTGGCGTGAATTCCGACCAATCGGCACGCAGGTTGGGAAAAGGAGCCAACCGTCCCATCAAAGATGAAATCTCCCGCAGCACCATCATGGCTGCCCTGCGCTTTGTTGATATGGTAATTATTTTTGATGAAGATACTCCATACGAGCTCATCAAACTGGTTCAACCCGATGTGTTGGTGAAGGGTTCCGATTACAAACCCGAAGATATTGTGGGATACGATATCGTGCAAGCCAAAGGTGGTGATGTTGTGACCATCGATTTTTTACCGGGTTACTCCACCACGGCTATCGAGAAGAAGATAAAAGGGTAGCCTGCTTCAAGGATTAATTTGCTATTACGGTTGCATTACAATTATTTGTACTTTTGCCGCCCATTAAAAAAAGCGAACCATCCTCGCTTCATCAACACAATTCACCCATACATGATTACAGTTTCAGATTTAAGAATACAATTTGGTAAAAGAGTATTGTTTCAGGAAGTAAATTTAACCTTCACGCCTGGTAATTGCTACGGCATTATCGGTGCCAACGGTGCCGGCAAATCCACATTGTTAAAAGTGATTTCGGGTCAAATGGATTCCACAGCAGGCAACGTGAGCTTTGGCCCCGGCGAAAGCCTCTCGGTATTAAGCCAGGATCACTTTGCCTTTGACGAATTTACCGTGCTTGATACCGTGTTAAAAGGAGATGCCGAGTTGTGGAATATCATGCAGGAAAAAGACAGGTTGTATGCCAAAGCCGATTTTACCGACAAGGATGGCTTGAGAACTGCCGAGCTGGAAACCCGGTTTGCCGAAATGAACGGCTGGAACGCCGAAAGCGATGCCGCCTCCCTGCTGGGAAATTTGGGAATTAATGAGGAGTTTCACTACACCCTGATGAAAGATATGAGCGGGAAGCAAAAGGTACGGGTGTTGTTAGCACAAGCACTTTTTGGCAATCCCGACAACCTGTTGTTGGACGAACCTACCAATGACCTCGACCTGGAAACGGTTGTCTGGCTAGAAAACTACCTGGCCAACTACGAAAATACCGTGCTGGTGGTTTCGCACGACAGGCACTTCCTCGATGCCATTAGTACCCATACCGTTGACATCGACTTTGGGAAAGCTACCATGTTTGCCGGCAACTATACTTTCTGGTACGAAAGCAGTCAGTTGGCCTTGCGACAACAATCAAAACAAAACAAAAAAGCTGCCGAAAAACGCAAAGAGCTCCAGGAGTTTATCGCGCGCTTTAGCGCCAACGCTTCCAAGTCGAAGCAAACTACCAGCCGAAAAAAGATGCTTGAAAAACTCAATGTAGAAGACATCAAACCCTCTACCCGAAAATACCCGGGCATCATTTTCAAACCCGAGCGCCCTGCCGGTGATAAAATTCTGGATGTAACGGGCTTAAGTGCTACCGCTGATGATGGTAAGGTGTTGTTTAAAAATGTTGAGTTTACCACCAACAAAAACGATAAAATTGTTTTCCTGTCGAAAGACCCGCGGGCAATGACTGCTTTTTTTGAAATTATTAGCGGCAATAAAAAAGCTGACTCGGGTGAATACCTTTGGGGACAAACCATCACTTACGCTTACCTGCCCCTTGATAATTCCCCGTTTTTTGAAAATAACCTGTCGCTTTTCGACTGGCTGGCACAATTTACCAACGACACCACAGAACTCTATATCAGGGGCTATCTGGGGAAGATGCTTTTTGCCGGCGAAGAGATGCATAAAAAAGTAAGCGTGCTTTCGGGGGGCGAAAAGATGCGCTGCATGATTGCCAAAATGATGCTTACCGATGCCAACGCCCTGGTGCTTGACACGCCCACCAACCACCTCGACCTGGAATCCATCCAGGCATTTAACAACAACCTTAGCCGTTATCCCGGTAATATATTTCTGTCATCACACGACCATCAATTCATTCAAACAGTATGCAACCGTGTTATCGAACTTACCCCCAACGGAATTATTGATAAAATGATGGATTATGACGATTACATTTCAGATGAAAACCTGAAATTGCAGCGCGAAAGTATGTACCGGTAGGGAATTAAGATTGAAGAATAGTGAATTTTGATTTAAGACTTATTTCCGAATTGAACTATTGATCCACTAAACAATTGAACCATTGAACCATTGAGCCATTGAACCATTACACCATTCTCCCAAATTAAAATTCTTATTAACACCTTTTAACGCGTTAACAGCTAAAAGTTGCTATTTTTGCTTTTCCAAAAACAAACGGGTATGTGGGCACTCTTCCTTAAAGAAATACGAAGCTTTTTAAGTTCACTGACAGGGTATATCGTGATGATTATTTTTCTGGCCATTACCGGGCTGTTTTTATGGGTCATACCCTCTGAATCAAACATACTCGATTACGGTTACGCCAACCTCGACGGGCTTTTTATCATCGGCCCGTTCGTGTTTCTTTTTTTAGTGCCTGCCGTAACCATGAGGTCCTTTGCCGACGAGCGCAAAAGCGGCACCATCGAACTGCTGTTTACCCGCCCGCTCTCCGATTTTCAAATCGTGTGGGCTAAATACCTGGCGGCTGTTATGCTGGTGCTGTTTTCGATTATGCCGACGCTCATTTATTATGTTACTGTTTACCGCCTGGGCATCCCCCCCGGGAACATAGACTCGGGAGGCTTTTGGGGATCGTTTATCGGGCTGTTTTTGCTGGGTGCTGTTTTCGCCTCCATCGGTATTTTTGCTTCGGCAGTATCCGATAACCCGGTAGTGTCGTTTGTACTGGCTGTTATTATCAGCGCCTTCATGTACCTCGGTTTCGAATTCATCTACTCTCTCGAATGGTTTGGCAGCATCGACCTGTTCATTAAATCGCTGGGCATTTCCGATCATTACAGTTCCATCAGCCGCGGGGTGGTTGACACGCGCGACCTTATCTACTTTTTTAGTGTTATTGGCCTGTTTCTGTTTTTAACAAAATTCTCACTCTCGGCTCGTAAATGGTAAATCATGGGTAAAAACAATAAAAATATCAGGCGTCAAAACTACCTTCAACTCGTGTTGGTGGTTGTCCTTATTGTGGTGGCAGGGATGGCCGGTTCTGTTTGGTTTACCAGGTTCGATCTGACCGCTGAAAAACGTTACACCCTCTCGCCCTCAACCAAAAACATTCTAACCAATTTAGATGATATCGTTTTTTTCAGGGTCTATCTTGACGGCGATTTTCCGGCAGGGTTTAAAAGACTTCGCCGGGAAACCAAAGAGCTGCTGGATGAATTCAGAGCCTACAACAAAAACATTCAGTACGAGTTTATCAACCCTTCCGAAAGTGCAGATCCCAAAGAACGAAACGACACCTACAAATTGTTGATGGAACAGGGGCTGCAACCCACTAACCTGCAAGTAAACACAAAAAACGGCACGGAGCAAAAGGTAATTTTTCCTGGTGCCATGGTTACCTATCATGAAAAAGAGATTCCTGTTGAGTTATTGGATGCCCAAATCAATGTTCCACCGGAAGCCGTGCTGAACAACTCCATCGAAAACCTTGAGTTTAAGCTTATCAATGCCATCCGACGAATTACTCGAAAAAAGAAACCCCACATCGCCTTTATCGAAGGACATGGAGAACTGGGAGAGAAAGAGGTTTGGGATATTACCCAAACGCTAAAACAGGATTACGTGGTTGACCGGGTGGCCATCCACGAGAATATTACTACGCTAACCAATCGTTATTTAAAAGATTCTATCCATAACGACTATGAAATAAAACCTAAATACCAGGCCATCATCATTGCCAAACCCGACTCGGCCTTTTCGGAAAAAGATAAATTTATCATCGATCAGTATTTGATGTACGGTGGTAAGATTCTGTGGCTGGTCGACCCGGTGATTGCCTCCATGGACAGCATCAAGAGTGCACCTTCCACCGTGGCTGTCGATGCCAATTTACGGTTACAAGATCAGCTTTTTGGTTACGGGGTCAGGCTTAACAAAGATTTGGTCATGGACCTAAATGCCATGCCCATCCCGCTCAAAACAGGCATGATGGGCAACCAGCCTCAAATCAGCTTCTTTCCTTGGTACTACTTCCCGCTGGTTACCCCGGTTTCGCCGCATCCGATAGTAAGAAACCTGAATGCCATTAAAACACAATTCGTCAGCAGCCTCGATACCAACAGGGTGAAAGGGGTGAAGAAAACCGTGTTGCTACAGAGTTCAAATTACTCGCGAACCGTTAACATGCCGGCCGTAATTTCGCTTTCCATGTTGCGCCAAAAGCCCAACGAATCGCTTTACAAAGGGCCTCCCAAAGCCCTGGCAGTGCTGCTGGAAGGAACCTTTAAGTCGTTTTACGACAACCGCATTCCCCCTTCGTTGATGGAATCGAAAGAGATTGGTTTTAAAGACCACAGCACCCAAACCGCCATGATAGTGGTATCGGACGGCGACGTGATTCGCAACCAGTTTAAAATTCCGGGAGGTTACCCGCTTCCTTTGGGCTACGATCAGTTTACCAAAGAAACCTTTGGTAACAAAGATTTTCTGCTGAATGCCATTAACTACCTTACCGGCGGTGCTTCACTGATTTCGGTTCGGTCGAAAGAGGTAAAGCTACGCATGCTCGATACCACTCTGGTTAACAACAATCGTGTGATAATTCAGGTAATCAATGTGGTTATTCCTATTTTAGCAGTTATCTTAGCCGGATTGTTGCTTGTTTGGCTTCGAAAGAAAAAATACGCGAAATAAATGATGTTAAAAAAGAAAAGAACCAGACTTTTGGCTGTTGCCATCACCCTTGTAGCCGTTTTTATTGCTATCTCCAACCAAACTGACAGCACATTAAATAATAAGGAATCAGGATTTTCGGTACGAGATACAGCCTCTGTTACAAAAATTTTTATTGCTGACAACGGAATTAACGAGGTACTGCTCCAACGAACGGGGCACGGTTGGCTTATCAACAAAAAATTTCCTGCCAACAAACGGTCCGTGAACTTCCTGCTGGAAACCATTAAAAAAATAAAGGTAAAGGCTCCCGTGTCAAAAGCCGGTCGTGATAACGTCATCAAACGATTAGCAGGGTCAGCGGTTAAAGTGGAAATTTACCAGAATGTTCCCCGTGTTAACCTTTTTAACCGGGTAAAACTGTTTTATCACGAAAAACGAACCAAGGTATTCTTCGTGGGTGATGTTACCCAAAACAACCTGGGTACTTACATGTTGATGGAAGGAGCTAAAAACCCGTACATCGTTTATATTCCGGGATTCCGGGGGTTTGTATCGGTGCGGTTTTCACCCAAACCCGATGACTGGAAAAGCCATATCGTTTTTAACAAAAACCTGGCAGATATCAAATCGGTCACCATTGAAAACTATAAAAACCCGGAGCAAAGTTTCAGTGTTAAGGTTATTGATGCCATGGGCAATTACAAGATGACACGACTTGCTGACGGCACTTCCATCTCGGATTACGACACCCTGAAACTGCTTAATTTCCTGACCTCTTTTAAAGATTTACGATATGAATCGAGGTTAAATGCTATTTTACCACCTCAGCGCATCGATTCTATTCTGCGCACCAAACCCATTTACGGGGTAACATTGGTTGACGTCCATAACGACACCTCCCGCGTTGTTATGTTCAATAAAAATAAATTGCCCGATGCCGTTACCAAAGCTTACGAGCAGCTTGTCCC
>JANTGU010000156.1 GCA_024762735.1 Bacteroidales bacterium
ATTTTTCAACTAAGTGCTCATGCCGCCACATACATTGATTACCTGACCACTCACGTACGACGATAATTCGGAGGCGAGAAAGGTAGCCACGTTGGCCACATCTTCAGGCTTTCCCGACCGGCGCAGCGGGATGGTTTTAATCCAGGCATCACGAACATCTTCAGGAAGCTTGTGAGTCATTTCCGTTTCAATAAAACCCGGGGCGATGGCGTTGCATCGTATGTTGCGTGAACCTAACTCCTGGGCTACCGACTTGGTAAAACCAATCATACCGGCTTTCGATGCCGAGTAGTTTGCCTGTCCTGCATTTCCATTCACACCAACTACCGAACTCATGTTAATAATAGAACCGCCTTTTTGTTTCATCATAACACGCATCACGGCCTTGGTAAGGTTAAAAACCGATTTAAGGTTCACCGTTAATACCGCATCCCAGTCTGATTCCGTCATGCGGAGCAGCAAATTGTCTTTGGTAATACCGGCATTGTTTACTAAAATGTCGATACGTCCAAAATCTTTCATGATGGCATCCGAAAGCTCCTGGCTTCCTTCAAACGAAGCCGCGTTAGAAGCGTATCCCTTCGCTTTTACACCAAGCGCCAGTAACTCTTTTTCGGTGGTTTCCATGTGTTCGTCACGATTTAAATCGCTAAACGCAATGTTGGCTCCCTCGGTGGCAAATTTAATGGCAATGGCTTTGCCGATTCCGCGTGCAGCCCCCGTGATTAAAGCCGTTTTTCCTTCTAATAATCCCATAATTGTTATTTTGAAATTTTTGCCAAATGTACATTTTTTTTGTAAGATACAAGATGGCTGAGGGCAGGTTATCAGCCGCTTCCTAACAGGATGGTATTTAATGATGTGGCGCCTTAGAAATAACTATTTTGAAAAAAAATATATCTCTTAGGTAGTTTAATGGATGATTTGCTTATTTTTGGTTTTCCAAAAAATACTTTTACTCATGGCATCACATCGTACGCTTTTTAAAGAAGTTCAGCATTTACCCCGTGTTTTGGTTTACATTATTGTTCTCGTCTTGTTGGCGATATTGGGTTATTTGTACTATTCAACCTATAACATGTATCTAAATGAAACATCCATCAGAGGCTGGTCGAAGGCTTTTAAGTTGGTGTTGGCCGGTATGGTAGTGCTTACCATTTTTATATTGGGATTGATATACATCGTTTGGAATTACCGGCTGGTGACCAAAGTGTCTGTCCGTTCGTTTTATTTTAAAATGCCACCCGTTAAAAACAGTTATAAAAAGATTAGCACCATGCGCATCCTGAGTGTAAAGCGTGCTACCACGGATGATTTGCCTCGCGGAACCGTTAAAATTAAAATGACTGGTAAGGAGGGCGTTTTGATGGACCTGGAAGATGATAAGAAAGCCTTTATCGGTTCCCAACACGCCGAATCGCTTGAAAAAGCATTTGTTAAGATGCTTGACAACGCTTGATAAAAGCCCGGAACATACAGAAGCCGGGTTTACTTTTTTAAAATTTCCATTTACTAGTTTCAGAAAATTAATTTGATTCTTTTAAGTGTAACAAAGAAAGGTTTTTCCAGTAAAGAAATCAATCAGGGATGATCAAACAATTGTATTTACAGATAAAAGCTCTTCCTAGGTAAATATAGCTGATTATGTAGAAATCCATATAAGCGAGAAATCAAATGAACAAACCACCAAGGAAACCTTAAAATAGGTTCATATCGCTATAACTAACGCAAAAAGGAATTTTACAGGTAACTACCACAAAATCAAAGGGAAGTATTTGCAACTCTATTTAAATGAATTTGTTTATAAGCTAAATCGAAGGTATTTTGGCGAACGAATCTTTGATAGGTTAGTAATTGTATACATTACAGGGTTATAATTGATTACATATATACAGAATTCTGTTTAAGGAATATGATTTTGAGATAAGTAAAATAAAAACGAAATCACAACAAAAAATAGCAGATATTTACGCCACAAAATATTGTAAATTTGACAATAGAAAGATAATTAAATTATGAAAGAATACATCAGCTATTTTGCCAAAGGATTGGCGGTGGGTATCGCCAACATTATCCCTGGCGTTTCGGGCGGTACAATTGCCTTGATAACAGGCATCTTTGAACGGCTCATCAATGCCATCAAGTCGTTCGATATCAAAGCGGCTCAATTGCTTTTTAAAGGCAACTGGAAAGCCTTTGCGGAGAAAACAGATTTCTACTTTTTATTGACTTTGTTTGCCGGTGTGGGGGTGGCTATTATTGCCCTGGCACGGCTGTTTGATTTTCTGTTTCATCACTACCCCGTTTATATTTGGGCCTACTTTTTTGGTCTGGTGTTGGCTTCGGTTTATTACGTGGGTAAAACAGTGGAAAAATGGAAAGCCTCCACCATCATTTCTTTTATCGTCGGTACTGCTTTCGCCATTGGCATCTCACTGATAAATCCTGCCACAGCAAATGATAACTTTCTTTACCTTATACTTTGTGGCGTGGTGGCCATCTGCTCCATGATTCTTCCCGGTTTGTCGGGATCGTTCGTGCTTATTTTAATGGGAAATTACCAACTGGTGGCCATCGATGCTATTAATAATCGCGATTTGGGCATTATTATTCCTGTCGGGATAGGGGCAGTAGTGGGGCTGATTGCCTTTTCGCATGTTTTGTCGTGGGTGTTTAAACGCTATAAAGATCAAACCATTGCCATGCTTACAGGTTTTATTCTCGGGTCGTTGAGTATTTTATGGCCATGGAAAGAACCCGAGTACCTCACCAATGCCGCCGGTGATTTTATCATGAAACACGGCGAAAAAGTTATTGCACGTTATTCGGTCATCTTGCCCGAACAGATAACCATGGAAGTGATTATTGGTGTGGGTTTTATGATTCTGGGAATCCTCTCCATCGTGTTGGTCGAGTATATGGCACAAACCAAACCTGATCATGCCTAGCAAGCCCTTATATGGTTTGGTGGGAAGAGATATTTCCCACTCCTTTTCTCCGGGCTATTTTAGTCAAAAGTTTCAAGAGGAGAGTATCCAAGCAGACTATGTTCTGTTTGACATCCCTTCCATTGATTCGCTTCCGGAGATTGTTTTGTCAAAAGCCAGTTTGAAAGGATTTAATGTCACCATTCCTTATAAAAAAGAGATTATTCCCTTGTTGAGTCAGGTTAGTAACGAGGTGAAAGCAGTAGGGGCGGTCAATACGGTTAAAGTAACGGAAGATGGTTTAACAGGTTACAACACGGATGTGACGGGTTTTCAAAATTCATTGATGCCACTGCTGAATGACGTATCATCCCTAAAAGCTTTGGTGCTGGGAACCGGGGGAGCTTCCGCGGCGGTCAGGTTCGTGTTGGATAAGTTATCCATTCCCTTTCTGCAAGTGAGCAGATGCAAACGGGAAAACACTTTAACCTATGATGAAATAGGAAAGTCCATGATTCAGGATTATCGTCTTATTATTAATACCACGCCTTTGGGCATGTTTCCTGATATAAATCAAGCACCTGATATTCCTTATGAGTTTCTGACCAAGCACCATATCTTGTACGACTTAATTTACAATCCCGGAGAAACGCTATTTTTAAAGAAGGGCAGGAGGGCAGGAGCTAAGATTAAAAACGGTTTGGAGATGTTACATATACAAGCGGAAGCTGCCTGGGAGATTTGGAATTTGTTATTGGAAGATTGAAAATTGTTAGTGCACGGTTGTAAACCGTGCAAGAGGGAGCACTTGGTTTGAATTTGCGCACGATGGCAAACCGTGCGAGAGCTTGTCCCGTTGGGGACGATATGATCCTTACCGAAGATATGGCAGGAGTAAATACTAATTATCCGGCCAGTGCCTCTTTCACGGCCTTAACCAATACCGACTTGGTTTTAACTCCCACAAACTGCTGAACCACCTTACCATCTTTAAAAATTATGATGGTGGGAATGTTTCTAATACCCAACTGTTGCGCAGTCTTTTGATGCGTTTGGACATCAAGCTTGGCAATCTTGGCTTTGTCCGATAACTCTTCAGCCACTTCACTTACAATAGGTCCCTGAATTTTACACGGGGTGCACCATACAGCCCAAAAATCCACCAGGGTAACTCCTTTGGCAATGGTTCTCTTAAAGTTGGCGTCTGTTAAAATAACCAGCTTATCGCTGTCGTTGGCAGGGTCGTAGTCTTTTAACATTTTATATCTTTTGTAAAATGCCCAAACCAACGCTATAAAAAGCAGCGCTATAAAGCTCCATAACAAGGTATTATTCATGGTTTATCTGTTTTTCTATTTGACTTATTAAATACTCTTTACTTTGAATGCCCGGCATCTGTAACACCTTTTTTCCATCTTTCAGCAAAATAAGGAAAGGAATGTTTCGTACACCAAAACGGTCGGCCAAAACCCGGTTGTCGTTCACATCAATCTTTGCAATTTTGATTTGGTTGGCAAACTTTTCTGCCAGCTCCCGGTAAACTTTATCCTGAGCGATACAGGCTGTGCACCAGTCAGCCCAAAAATCGAGCAGGACAAGCCCATGCTGCGTTTCCGCTTCCCAATTCAGAAAATTTACGGTTACAAACACCTCATTCATCATGGCGGCAAAGATAAGAAAGAAGGAGTTAGTATTGAAACCGGCATTGTTTTAAAAATTTACCTGATTTACGCTATCTTTGAAAACCAGAAATAATTAAAATATGTCCAAAGGAAAACTCTATTTAATTCCGACCACACTTAGTGGAAATGAAACCATATCGCGGGTAATACCTGATTACAACCATCAGTTAGTGCATACAATGGATGTGTTTATCGTGGAGCAGGTACGCACGGCACGACGGTTTTTAAAAGCCATCAAACACCCTGTTGCTATTGACAATATGCGCTTTTACGAATTAAATAAGCACACCAACCTCGATACCCTGTCGGATTATCTGAAACCATTATTGGCAGGAGAAAACGTGGGGCTGCTTTCGGAAGCAGGTACGCCTTGCGTGGCCGACCCGGGCGCCAGGATTGTGGAGCTGGCCCATCAGAAAAACATCACGGTGGTGCCGCTGGTGGGGCCTAACTCGTTAATTTTGGCGTTAATGGGTTCGGGATTTAACGGGCAACACTTTCTTTTTCATGGTTACCTGCCCATCGACGGGAGTCAACGTAACAGGAGAATTAAAGAGTTGGAGGTAGCGGTTTATCGTCTCGATCAAACACAAATATTTATTGAAACGCCGTACCGTAACGGCACCATGCTCGAAACGTTGGTTAAGCTGTTGAAGCCTGATACTAAAATTTGTGTGGCAGCTGACTTAACCCTGCCTACAGAATTTATTAAAACACTGCCTGCAAAACTTTGGAAAAGCTCTAAAGTTGATCTTCATAAACGGCCGGCGGTGTTTTTGATAGGGAAGTAAAGAGGGCAGGTGGCTGAGCTTGTCGAAGCCACCATATCAAGAATGAAAATAAATCAGTTTCTTCAGACCCTTAAACCTTTAAGTGTCGTCTCTTTATCTGTTCCCTTCGACGGGCTCAGGGAACGAAACTCGGTGGCTGAGCATGTCGAAGCCATAGAATCATGAATATTAATTCTATATGTATTCGGTAAACTCAACTATTAACCAATGTTCAGGATTTTCGTTTTTTACTATAACTCTTTGATAACTCCATTAATTTATCAAATTGTCCCTTAATTAGTGCTTCCTTCTTTTTCCTACTCCAGCCCTGAATTTGTTTTTCTCTTTTAAAAGCTTCTTCAATTTGTCCAAATTCTTCAAAATAAACAAGCCTTACAGGCAAATGTTTTCGAGTGTAATTAGCTCCCTCGCCTGTTTGATGTTGTAGAATACGCTGCTCCAGATTTATGGTGCTTCCTGTATAATAACTACCATTATTACATTCCAATATGTATATGTAGCCAATCATCACAGATGTTTAATATGTCCCCTTTGACAGGCTCAGGGGAATTTGAGTTCCGGT
>JANTGU010000157.1 GCA_024762735.1 Bacteroidales bacterium
AAAAAAAAGTTACAGAAGAATTAAAAAACTAAAGCTTGAACCTGAAATAACAGTTGGAATCAGGATGTTTTTTGGGGGACACCCTGGAATTAAATACCACATTTGAAAATCAATACATTATAAAAGGTCTTTGAAAAAAGTGCATAAAACAGAAGAATCTTTTAAAAAATCCCACTTCCCGAGTCTTCTTTATCAGTTTCAATGTGTTTATCCGATTTTTTAACTTTCCCTTTATTAAACCGAAAGGATAGTTTTACGATGAACATGTTTTTCAGCACGCTGATGTCAGTATGGGTATATTTTTCATAACCGTCGGCTTTTACATAACTGCCCTGGTCGTAATTGGTTCCCCAGTTGACCGGCAACATGTAACCCACCATGGCGGTTAAACGATTTTTCAGAAAGGGTTGCTGAACCAACAGCAGCCAATAGTCGTTATTATCTCGTGAATAGCCCAGGGCATTGATGTTTTTACCCATGTCTCTCCGGTAATTCAAAACAATCACTCCATTGTTTTTGAGCCCCCTGAAAACCAGTTGAGAATTGGCTTTCCAGTCGTTAAGGCTGTTTGTGTAGCCATCATGTGTAATCTTGCTGCTGTAATACCTGACACTGTTTTGCCAAATAAACAGCTTGCCGATAGGAATGGTAAAGTTAGCCTGAACCCCTTTGTCTTCATAATGCCCGATGTTGCTATATGTGTACTCAAACATGCCATCGGGTCGTAGGAAACCTGTCTGCGAAATGTAGTTATTTGAGAATTGGTAATAGGGCTCCAACGAAATCAATCCCTGCATCACACTAAGTTTTAGCGACAGTTTGTTGATAACCGAGGGTTTCAGATTGGGATTGCCCGTGGTGATGGTGGTTGGGTCGAGTTGTGAGCTAAAGGGGTTGGTTTGACTGATGGACGGGTAATCGGCATCGGAGCGATACATCAGTTTTAGACTTGCTATTTTACTGAAGTCGTATTTAAGGTCAAAGTAAGGCTGATAAATCATATACTGAAGGTTTTGTGTTTCGGTAACGGGATTGCTGTACTCGGCAGCCAGACCGGCTTTAGCACTGATTTTTTTACTGAAGGAATAAGATAGATAACCAAACAGGTTGTGGCGTACTTCGGTTTGAATAAAAGTTGCCGATGTATCGGACAATGCTAGGCTACCCGTGCCCACAAAACGGTTGTCCAGCTTTTTCCAGGTGTTTCCATATCCTGCTTGCAGATTCAGTTTAGACGTAAACTCATGGTTGTATTCGATATTCAGCTTGGTAAAATCCTTTTTGTTTGTCCCTTGTTCGGCGCGCCAGCTCGAGTCATCGTACGTGGTTTTGTTGGCATATTGCTCGCGATAAAAGTTATAGCTGAAACTGGCATCAATCCGGTCTTTATTCCCCAGCTTTCCAACATAAAAAAGCGTGTTGTATGAGTCGTTGGATTCTTTGTTTAAGGAGGTGTTGTACTGATAACTGTCAATCAGCTCTCCCGAGTCATAGGTGTTTGTTTGAAATGTCTGGTCAATCTGCTGGTTTGATTTTGGGAAGTTTGACACATTGCTTTCAAAACTTAGGGTATTCCTGGGATTGATATAATAGTCAGCACCGAGGGTGTAATTGGTAATCTGATTTTGGAAAAACATGTTGGGCTCCTCATCGGGCGATGTTTCCCTGATTTCGCTGTTGTTTTCATAAATGGTTTCGTTGGCTGTTTTCAAGGCAAACTTTTGTAAATGATTGGTGATGCCTGCATAAACATTAAATTTGTTAAAAGAGTAGTTGTAAGTAGCATTGATGCCATTGATGGGAAGCAGGTATTGACGGTATTTTTGATCGGCATCAACCAGCAGCTGGTCGTTGATAAAAAACTCCTGACCCACGTAATCTTTTCTTAAAATAATATTGATGATGGCTGAATAGCCTTCCAGCCCGTATCTGCCGCCGGGGTTCCGGATAACCTCCACTTTTTTCATTCTTTCTGGAGCAAGGTTTTTGATGTACTCCTGATTTTTTTCTACTCCTTCCACCAGAAAAATCACTTTACTTGAATTATCAACCGAAATGGTGTTATTATACCTGTCATAACTCAATCCCGGAACTTTTTCCAATACCTCTTTGGCATCGGAAGCCCCCTGGCGCATATCATCGGTAACAATCTGCATATCTTTGTCGATACTGCTTTCCCTGCTGCTGGCGGTAACCTCTACTTCATCCAGCGACTGCAAATCTTTTTTCATCTTGTAAATGCCCAGAAATTTACTGTTGCTGATATTGCCTATAATAACGGTGTCAGACACGTAGCCCATGTAGCTGTATGCCAGCTTATAGCTGCCTGGTTTAACCGGAATATAAAAATATCCCTTTTCGTTGGTGATACCACCGGTTATCAAACTATCGGCAAGATTTAATACTGCCACCGAGCAGTACATAAGGTTATCGCCTGCTATGTCAGCTTTGATTTGTCCGGATAATTCGACGCTGCTTTGGGCATACATCGAACTACTTAGGGATATCGTTAACAGTAGCACTAAGCTTTTTAAAAGGAAATTTTTGGAGGTGTGTAAAATGGGAAATCGTTTCATATCATTCATTATTTTTTTGTTTGACGCAGCAAAAATAGATTGGGATACAAGGACCGGAAACTATTTATCGGTAAACGGGAGAAATGAATCGGTGAAGCTGCATGGATGGATACTGACCGCGCTGTTTTTCCAACACAATACGATGACAAAACCTGATTGACCTTATAGTTGTCTTTAGGACTCCCATGGAGGTTTCTGTAGGGGAGAGGATGTTTGACACTTATATATTCACGTACCTCAGTCAGATGCTATTGACGCACGGTTGCAAACCGTGCAAGGAGGGGGGCTCAAAAATTCTTAAATCTAAAATCTCCAATCATCATACTTAAATCAAAAAAGGCTCCTCCGAAACCGGAGAAGCCTTTTTTTAGTAAATCTGAGTTTAGGATTTAAGCACCCAACACTTCAGCCATTTTTTTGCCTAAGTCAGCAGGAGAGTCAACCACGTGAATACCGCAGTCGCGAAGAATCTCTTTTTTAGCTTCGGCCGTATCGGCTTTACCGCCAATAATAGCACCGGCATGTCCCATGGTGCGGCCTTTAGGAGCGGTAGCGCCGGCAATAAAGCTGACAACAGGTTTGGTGCCATGCTCTTTATACCAGTGAGCAGCGTCGGCTTCCATGTTGCCGCCAATTTCACCAATCATTACTACGCCTTCGGTTTCAGGATCGTTCATAAACAGTTCCAGTGCATCGCGGGTGGAAGTGCCAATAATGGGGTCGCCACCGATTCCAATGGCAGTGGTTTGGCCAAGGCCGATGCGGGTTAGTTGATCAACAGCTTCGTAGGTTAAGGTGCCGGAACGTGAAACGATGCCCACGCGGCCTTTTTTATGAATAAAGCCGGGCATGATACCCACCTTGGCTTCGTCAGAAGTGATCACTCCCGGGCAGTTAGGCCCAACCAATCTTGCATCCCTATCTTTAAGGTACTCTTTAACGGTAACCATGTCCTCGGTAGGAATGCCTTCGGTGATGCAAATAATCACTTTGATACCAGCTTCGGCAGCTTCCATGATGGCGTCAGCAGCAAATGGAGGCGGTACAAAAATTACCGATGTATCAGCGCCTGCTTTTTCAACAGCCTCTTTTACGGTATTAAAAACAGGTTTTCCCAGGTGTTCCTGACCGCCTTTTCCGGGGGTAACACCACCAACAACGTTGGTACCATAATCAATCATCTGCGAAGCGTGAAAAGTTCCTTCGCCTCCGGTAAATCCCTGAACGATGACTTTCGAATCTTTATTTACTAAAACACTCATTTGTATATCTGTTTTTCGATGTTTACTAAAATAGTGGCCAAAGGTAATACGATTTGTATAAAATGTAAAAATTAAATGCGTAATTTTGTTATTTACAAATCATTTTAAATTACTGTATGACATCGTTCAATAACAAGCTGTTAAGCAATGATACCATTTGCGCGGTAGCCACAGCCCCCGGTTCAGGCGCCATTGCCATCGTGCGGATGAGTGGCAGGGAGAGCCTTTCGGTATTGTGGAAGGTGTTTAAGCCCCGCAACAAAAAGGTGTCTAAACAAACCATGGAAAGTCACAAACTCTATTTTGGCAGCATCGTGGATGGTGATAACGAGATTGACGAGGTGCTGGTTTCGTGGTTTAAAGCACCTCATTCCTACACCGGTGAAGATTCGGTGGAAATTTCATGTCACGGATCCGTGTTTATCCAGCAAAAAATGATTGAATTGCTGGTCATGCACGGGGTCAGGATGGCTGATGCCGGCGAATTCACCAAGCGTGCCTTTTTAAACGGGAAGATGGATTTATCGCAGGCCGAAGCGGTGGCAGATTTAATCGCTTCCCAATCGAAAATGGCTCACAGGGTTGCGCTCCATCAGATGAGAGGAGGATTTTCGAAGCGAATTGGTCAACTGCGTCAAAAGCTGCTGGAGTTTGCCTCGCTCATTGAACTGGAACTTGATTTTAGCGAGGAGGATGTGGAGTTTGCCAACCGTCAGGAGCTGTTTATTTTACTGAATGAGCTTAAAAATGAGTTGTTTCATCTGATCTCCTCCTTTCAGTATGGAAACGTGATTAAAAAGGGTATTCCGGTGGCCATCATCGGGAAACCCAACACCGGGAAATCGACACTGCTTAATGCGCTGCTTAACGAGGAAAAAGCCATTGTTTCCGATATTCCGGGAACCACCCGCGATGCCATTGAAGACACCATCGTGATGGATGGCTACACTTTTCGGTTTATCGATACCGCCGGTTTGCGAGCATCGGAGGATAAGGTGGAGAACATAGGGATCGAGCGTACCTACGACAAAATCAACCAGGCCACCTTAATATTATATGTGTGCGACATCAGCCTGATTAACGAAAAATCGGCCAACGAAATGTTGGAGGAGTTTAAAACTTTTATCGAAGATGACTCCAAACATTTTATTCTGGTAGCCAATAAAATTGACAAGTTGGAAGAGATTCCACCCCATTTAAAGGATTTGCTTGAATTAGAAACGGTTTTTGTTTCGGCCAAGCGTAAAGAGAACATCCATTTGTTGGCAGAAACGCTGGTTGACAAGGTTAGAAACGAGCACATTCACGATGACGTTATCGTAACCAACACCCGTCATTACGAAGCACTTTCTGCAGCTCTGGAGTCTGTTAACCAGGTGGAAACCGGCTTGCAAAACGACCTTCCCGGCGATTTGGTAGCCATCGACCTGAGACAGGCATTGCATTACCTTGGCACAGTTACCGGCCAGATTACCACGAACGAGATACTGGGCTCAATTTTCTCGAAGTTTTGTATCGGAAAATGATATATTAGCAATCGCACCATTCTCAGAATAAATTGTTTTTCTATACTCTTCTCAGTAATTGAGCCATAGAACCATCAAGCAATTTACCCTCCATACTTGGCATAATATCTGTATCTTTGCAGCCGTTACGAGCTGTTCTGTCGCTGCGCTGTTTGGCGCAGAGGAAAGTCGGGACAACACAGAGCACCATACTTCCTAACGGGAAGGCCACGCGACGAGCGTGGACAGCAAGTGCCACAGAAAATAACCGCCATGCCCATGGTGTGGTAAGGGTGAAAACGTGGGGTAAGAGCCCACGAGCCGCGATGGTGACACCGTGGTTGGGTAAACCTTATGGGTTGCAAGACCAAATATGCCGGCGTTGTCGTGCCTAGCACGGCTGAAGGGCTGCTCGTTCGAGCCGGTGGGTAGGTTGCTAAAGGTTGTCAGTGATGGCAACCGCAGATAAATGACAGAAGTCGTGCCCCCGGTACGATACAGAATCCCGCTTACAGGCTCGTAACTTTTTTCTACTCTTTTCTGGGCAAACTATAAATTGTTATCCAAAAACAAGCATTAAATATTTTTCAAGAAAAACTTGT
>JANTGU010000158.1 GCA_024762735.1 Bacteroidales bacterium
AGATACTCAAGCCACAAGCCAAAGACCTGGAAGAAGCCAGAGGCCTGGTTACAGCTGATTATCAAAATTACCTGGAAAAAGAGTGGGTTAAAAATCTGAAGCAGAAATATCCTGTTAAGGTTAACGAAAAAATATTAACCAAGGTTATCGAGCAGGAACAAAGCAAAAAATAGTAACACCTGGAAATTGCCATATTCCTTTGCCCGTCAGGCATGGATATTGGCAATTTCCTTTTTATCACCAAACCATTTGAATAAAATCATCATTCCCATACTTGCCTTACTGCTTGCTTTGGCGTCATGTCAACAGCAAAAAGAGGGAACTCCGCTTGCCCGGGTGGAGGATGATATTTTGTATGAAAAAGATTTAGCCGGCCTCCTCCCTCCCAATACCGAGCCACTCGACTCCATTGTTTGGGTGCGTAACTATACCCACAACTGGATAAAAACCAAGCTGCTGCTAAACAAGGCCATGCAAAACCTCGACCCCGAATCCATCAACTTTGAACAACAGCTCGAAAAATACAGAAACTCACTCATAGCATACACCTACGAAACGGAGCTTATCCATCAGCAGATGGATACAACCATTTCAGATTCTGCCATTCAGGCTTACTACAATAGTCACCAAAAAGATTTTATTTTACTCAAAAATATCGTCAGAGCCACGTACGTGGTTATCGAGAACAATAAAAATCTTGAAAAACATTTTGTCCATCTGTTTCATCTGCCCGATTCAATCAGGATGGACTCACTGCAATACAACTGCAAGGAGTACGCCACCAACTATTTCCTCGACACCACCGCCTGGCTTCCATTTGACGAAGTGACCAAGGTTATTCCTTTAAAAACCTACAACAAGGAGCTTTTCTTAAAAAATAATAAGTTTGTAAAGGTTAAAGACAAGCATAACATTTATCTGATTAACTTTGTTGACTTTAAAATAAAAAACGACTTCTCTCCGTTGGAGCTGGAGCAGAACAACATTCGTAATATTATCATCAACAGTCGCAAGATGGATTTCATCAAAAATTTACACGAACAAATCTACCGGGAAGCGGCACGTAAAAATGAATTTGAGATTTATACTTATGACAAATAAAATAAAATATCAACTGCTTAAAGGTCTGGTTATGGTATTAGCAACCTTTAGCCTCCTGTCGGTTAAAGCACAGCAGGCTCAGGTAATTGACCAAATTGCCGCGTTGGTTGGCCGCAACATGATATTGCAATCCGACATCGAAAACCAGTACATTAACTACCGGATGCAGGGCGTGATTAAAGGAAGTGCCCCTGAGGTTAAATGTAGTATTTTGGAAGACATGCTTTTTCAAAAACTGCTGGTTGCCCAGGCCGAAGTGGATAGTATTGTTGTTGATGACTCCCAGGTTAATGCCGAACTCGACCGAAGAATAGGCACTTTTATCAACCAGTTTGGATCGCAGGAAAAACTGGAACAGTATTACAATAAAAGCATCACCGAGATTAAGTCGGAGCTTTTTAGTGTTATTAAAGAACAATTACTTGCCCAGCAAGTCCAGCAACAAATAATTGCCGACGTAACCGTTACCCCGTCCGAGGTAAAATCCTATTTCAGGTCGTTGCCAAAGGATAGCATCCCGCAAATAAAAACCGAGTATGTTATTCAGCAACTGGTAAAAAATCCTCCCGTTAGCGTGGAAGAAAAAATCAGGGTGAAAGAACAATTGCTGGAGCTTAGAAAAAGAATTTTAAAAGGAGAGAACTTTTCAACCCTGGCCATCCTCTACTCCGAGGATCCCGGATCAGCAAAAAAAGGCGGGGAGCTTGGATTTTATGGACGAGGTCAGCTTTATCCCGAGTTTGAAGCTGTTGCCTTTAAGCTGAAAGAGGGCGAAGTGTCGGATATTGTAGAAACCGAAGCCGGTTACCACATCATCCAAATGATTGAACGCAAAGGTGATTATGTTAACGTGCGACACATCCTTCTGGTGCCCAAAGTTTCACCCACTGACCTGATGAAAGCGCGGAAAGAACTTGACAGCGTAGCACTGCTAATCCGTAACGACTCCATCTCGTTTGACGATGCCGTGGCTAAATTTTCGGATGGTGAAAACAAAAATAATGGTGGTTACCTCATCAACCAATACACGGGAGGAACCTCTTTTGAAGCCGAACAGCTGGACCCTCAGGTTTCTTTTGTGGTTGACAAGCTGAAAGTTGGTGAAATATCCAATCCTGTCCCCATGAAAACGGACAAGCAAAAAGATGCTTACCGTATTTTATACTTAAAAAGCAAAACCAAACCTCACCGCGCCAACCTTGAAGAGGACTATCCGAAAATTCAACAGTGGGCACTTCAGCAAAAGCAAAAGCAGGTTATCGACGAGTGGGTTAACGATAAAAGCCAAAGCACTTATGTTAGAATTGGCGACGACTTTAAGCAATGTTCGTTTCATTATAACTGGTTAAAAAAATAAGTAATCATTTTTAAAAAAAACTATGCCAACCTATCTATCAGACGTTGAAGCCATCGAGGCCTTTGTAAATAAATACAACCTCCTGCGGCAGGAAATTGCCAAAGTTATTGTTGGTCAGGATGAAATTGTTCAAAACACGTTAATATCCATTTTCAGTCAGGGACATGTACTGTTAGTAGGCGTCCCGGGATTGGCAAAAACCCTGCTGGTTAACACCGTTGGAAAAGTGCTGGGTCTCTCCTTTAACAGAATCCAGTTTACACCCGACCTGATGCCTTCCGATATTATTGGAACCGAAATTCTTGACGAAAACCGTAAATTCAAGTTTATCAAAGGGCCGGTTTTTTCAAATGTTATTTTAGCCGACGAAATAAACCGGACACCACCCAAAACCCAATCGGCACTGCTGGAAGCCATGCAGGAAAAGGCCGTTACAGTAGCAGGTGTCTCCTACAAACTGGAAGAGCCCTTTTTCGTGTTGGCTACCCAAAACCCCATTGAACAGGAAGGCACCTACCCCTTGCCGGAAGCACAACTCGACCGCTTTATGTTTAATCTGATTTTAGACTACCCCTCCTTTAACGAAGAAGTTGATGTGGTGAAACGAACCACCACCGAATTAACAGCAAATGCTGATGAGGTAATGAATTCGGAAGAGATTCTGTTTTTCCAGCAACTTATCCGTAAAATACCGGTGGCTGACAACGTGTTAGAATACGCGGTTAAGCTGGTTTCCAAAACAAGACCCAATACCGGTACTGCACACGATTGGGCCAATAAATTCTTAAATTGGGGTGCCGGCCCCAGGGCTTCTCAGTTTTTAATTATCGGAGCCAAAACCCATGCAGCCATCCATGGAAAGTTCTCACCCGACATCGAGGATATTAAAGCCGTGGCGTTGCCCATCCTTAGGCACCGCATCGTGAGAAACTACAAGGCTGAAGCCGAAGGTATCAGTCTTGACGATATTATTATTAAGCTCATGGCTGAGTAATTTGGTCTGATTAACACGACAAAATTTAAGATATCCTTTTTAAATCAATCTTTTTTACCCAATATTTCAATTTCTTTGAGTCATTATTGGGTATTGTATTGTATCTTTGTGTATTTTTGATACCTTATTCCCAAAATGAAATAACGGAGAGTAAGAAAAAGATATTTTTATCAGGCTGAAAACATGATTGTTAAACAAGGCTTTCATTTATGGCATGATTTTTATTGTAGTTAATTGTTGCATTGACGAAAATATTAACCTAAACATATTGTATCATGAAAACGAAAATTAGTATCCTTTTATCGATGTTCGCCTTTCTGGCTGTCCTTTCAACAGGATGCCACAAGGGCAACACTGACAACAAAACCAAGATGCAGGATTTAAACATCCCTGATGGTTTTACTTTTGAAACAACGCACGAAGTGCCTGTTACCATTCAAATGCCCAACACCATTGACTTTAACGCGTCGTACAGGAGCAGGTTTAACATTTACACGGCTGACCCTGCGGAGGGAGGTAAATTGCTTCTTTCAGGTAGTTTTGATGACAATAATAAGTTTTCAGGGAATATTAAAGTGCCTGTGGCTCTATCCCAAATATATGTGACTACCATTGTAGGCGACATCACAGTTCCACTCGCCAACACTTCACTCAAGGAAGATGGTGTCATCATTAATTTTGGCGATGATTACGGGCTAAACCCTCCCGATACCACTGAACCGGGTGGCAAGGAAATGCCGCTGGGCAGTCCTTATACCATTCAGGCTCCTTCCTATACCAACAGCAGAACCAACGTGGTTGGTAATGGAGATTTTGAAACCAACGATTTTGGTACTGTTTTTTATTGGAGCACCCCGCATCCTATCGATAGTCGTTGGTATTTTACCCAATACCAGGGAAGTATGGAATGGTACGACGACGGCGGCGACCATGTGGTAAGAACCCCATGGACAGAACCTGGAAATTACTATTACGGTGGTGTATCACAAATGATAGATGCTAATCCCGGTGATGTAATAACATTTTCAGCCGATATTAAAAGTGTAGGACAAAGTAACAGACTCTACGCATGGTTATACCTGATTCCCAGGAATGCCGGTGGATCCGTGCTCGCTTACTACAACCTTACCTATTATCACCCATCCAGCGACTGGACAACTAAAACGCTGGTAGCAACCATGCCAAGTGGGACCGCCTCCTGTCAGGTTCTTATCTGGACAAACGATTATACACCTAATGCTGCCGTTTATGCAAATAACGTGGTGGTTACCGGCCCCGTTACCGATTCGGATGGCGATGGCGTAGATGATGATTTTGATGACTATCCAAACGATCCCACCATGGCCTTTAACGTATATTATCCCAACGAAAACGACTGGGGTACACTGGCTTTCGAGGACTTATGGCCTGGTGAAGGTGATTATGATTTTAACGACCTGGTATTAGATTATCACTTCAAATCGGTTTTGAACTCTTCCAATCAACTGGTAAAATACTACATGGATTATTCAACAAGAGCTGTCGGTGCCAGTTTAATTAACGGCTTTGGCCTAATGATGGGAGGTGATCCTACCAACATAGCATCGGTTACCGGCACCCAGCTTACGGAAAATTATTTGAGCATTACTTCAAATGGTACCGAGAATAACCAAACCAACAGCGTGGTATTTTTATTCGATAATGCCTTTAACACCATAGGGTCTTCAGGCTCACAATTTGTTAATACCAAACCGGAAGTGGCGTATGTTGACCCCGACACCAACCAGTTAGTAGTTACCTATAGCACCCCAACCTCAACCGATGTTACCGGGACAGCCCCTTACAATCCCTTTATCGTGGTTGACAGAGACCGGGGCAAAGAGGTTCACCTGGCAGGTCAGGAGCCCACCGATTTAGTTGATAATGCACTGTTTGGCACCTGGATTGATGACAGCAACCCCGCCACCGGAAAATGGTATCAAACAGCCAAAAACCTGCCTTGGGCCATCGATTTGCCCGTTTCATTTGACTACCCGGTTGAACAAGTAGAAATATTGGATGCTTACAATCACTTTAGAGCATGGGCCGAATCGGGTGGCTCGGTGTACACCGATTGGTATGAAGATAATGCAGGTTACCGGGTTGATGCAAACATCTATACCCCCCCTGCATCAAAATAGAAAATTAGGTTAGTATTTTGTTAAGAGGTTGTTTGAGCAGTACAAACAACCTCTTTTTTATTTGCCTTCGAGCATGGTTTCCCGATAAAAAAGGCGAAACAATTTAGTTTGCCAATAAAAATAGAATGATTATCTTTGACCACCCATTTTATTTTTAATTATTCTAAATTAATATGCCACACTATTTAGTCAAAGGAGAGATCCCCAACAAGCGTCATACAGTATTTGAAAAGCCAGCGGGAGGACTATATGCCGAAGAGGTGGTTTCGTCAGAAGGTTTTTCTGACCTTTATTCGATTGTTTACCATTTAAAC